>JAAWGF010000011.1 GCA_022795155.1 Bacilli bacterium
CCTGGAGGTGAAGTCGCTTCCAAGGGTTGGGCTGTTCGCCCATTAAAGTGGCACGCGAGCTGGGTTCAGAACGTCGTGAGACAGTTCGGTCCCTATCCGTCGTGGGCGTAGGAAAATTGAGGAGAGCTGTTCCTAGTACGAGAGGACCGGAACGGACATACCTCTGGTGTATCTGTTGTCATGCCAGTGGCAGTGCAGAGTAGCTATGTATGGAATGGATAACCGCTGAAAGCATCTAAGCGGGAAGCCAACTTCAAGATGAGTTTTCCCATTTTTTAAAAAGTAAGATCCCAGAAAGACTAACTGGTTGATAGGTTAGAGTTGTAAGCATGGTGACATGTTGAGATGACTAATACTAATAGATCGAGGATTTAATCATAAAATTTGAAGAGATTACACATTATCATGTTTTGAGAGAATTATTTCTCAAGTATATTAAATTGGTAACGATAGCAAAGTGGATACACCTGTTCCCATACCGAACACAGAAGTTAAGCACTTTAACGCCGACAATAGTGTAAGCGAAGATAGGTAGTTGCCAATTTTTTTGTGTCCTTTTTTATTTTTTGGTGTATACTATTATTAGAAGCTTAATAATGGAGGGCATATGAAGAGAATAATTATTTGTACACTATTTATACTTATTGTTATACTATCGTTTTTGTTATTAAATAAAAATCAACCAAGCGAAAAAACAAAAAAAATGATTGATTTATCTAATTATACTATTGATGAGCTAAAGCAATTTGCTAGTGATAATTCTTTAAATTTAAAAATAAATGAAATTTATTCAAATGATTTCCCTATAAATTCTATTATGAATCAAAGTATAATGGAAGGAGAAGAATACACCGATAATTATGATTTAACTGTTGATTTAGTTATAGGAACATTAGAAGATAAGATAAATCAACAAATAAAAGCATATGTTGATAATAATGTCAATGAATTAGGTAGGGTTCCAATTATGATGTACCATGGTATTCATCATAAAAGCAATAGTGATACAGACTATATTGGTGGCAATATTGATAAAGATGGTTATCAAAGGACTAGTGAGGCTTTCAGAAATGATTTAGAGTTCTATTACCAAAATAATTATCGAATGATTAGACTTACAGATTATGTTGATGGTATAATAGATGTTGAACTAGGAAAAAGCCCTATTATATTAACTTTTGACGATGGTCTTCAAAATAATATCAATGTTATAGGTGTAGATGAAAATGGAGAAATAATTATTGATCCAAATTGTGCTGTTGGTATCTTGGAGGAATTTAAAAAGAAATATCCCGACTATAATGTTACTGCAACTTTCTTTGTAAATTATGAATTATTTAATCAGCCAGAATATAATGAGAAAATATTGAAGTGGCTAGTAGAAAATGACTATGATATTGGCAATCATACAGCAACTCATGCAGATTTTACCAAAATCGATATTAACAAAACAAATTATCAGATTGGTAGCGTATATGAATTATTAGGTAATATAATTCCTAATCAATATGTCAATATTGTAGCGTTACCTTATGGCTCCCCATATAAGAAAAGTCATGCGAATTTTCAAAATATTTTAAATTCTAACTATAATGGTAATAATTATAATACTAAATCAGCATTAAGAGTAGGGTGGGAAAGCGACTATTCACCTTTTAGTATAAATTTTGATCCAACTTTTCTTAAGCGAATTAGAGCTTATGATAACAATGGGGAAGAGTTCGACATAGAAATGAATTTTAAAATGTTAGAAAAAAACCGTTACATATCAGATGGTGATAAAAATAAAATAGTTGTAAAGGAAAGTGATTTATCTTCGATAAATAATACATTTAATTTAGAGATAATTACTTATTAGAAAAGATTAATAAATAAGTATTGAAATAATACTTTTTTTTTTGCTATAATAATTGTGGTGATAATGATGGAATATAAGATAACAACACGAAATGAGATGGAAACAATCGAGATAGCTCAAAATTTTGAGTCAGAGAAATTTCCTAACATGATTATTTGCTTAAACGGAGAATTAGGCAGTGGAAAAACTATTTTTACTAAAGGAATAGCGCAAGCTTTAGGTATAAATGAGACAATTACTTCGCCTACATTTACTATTATAAAAGAATATGCTGGCGAATTACCTTTATACCATATGGATGTTTATCGATTAAACGGAAATATAGATGGCATGGGTATTGAGGAATATTTCACAAAAGGCGGAGTTGTAATTATTGAATGGGCTGATACAATCAAAGATATATTGCCATCTGAAAGATTGGATATAAAGTTTAAAATCGTCGATGAAAATAAGCGAATTTTAGTTTTAGTTCCACATGGAAAAATTTATGAAGATTTATGTGAGGCAGTTTTATGACAAGCTTATTTATCGATACCTCGACAAAGTTTATAACCTTATCTATTATAAAGGATAATAAACAATGTTATTTTTTTCATGAAAAGGTATTCGAAGAATTATCAGTTAAAATTTTACCATTAATATCTGATGCACTAAAACAATGTAATCTTAAAGCTCATGATATTAATAAAATATATATAGTTACAGGTCCTGGTAGTTTTACAGGAATTAGAATTGGTTTGACAATATTTAAAGTAATAGCATGGACATTGAAAATTGATATAGTTCCAATTTCTAGTTTAGAATTAATAGCTTCAACTAAGACGGATACAGATTATATTGTACCTTGTATTGATGCTAGACGTGGTAATTGTTATATTGCTATATATAATGAGAATTTAGATATGATAGTATCGGATAGATTCACAAGCTTTCAATCATTTATAGATGACATTCTGTTAGATAAAACCTTTCAAATAGTGACTTACGATGATATTGATAATGGAAATAAAATTGTACCTCAAATAGATATAATTAAAGTAATTAATAAGCATAAAAATGACTTACCTATTAATCCACATATGATTAATCCTAATTATTTGAAAAAGACAGAGGCAGAAGAAAATTTTGAACGAAAAAATAATTAGGAAAATAGACTTAAGTCAAATAAATGAGTTACAAAAACTAGTTGCGAATTTTAATATTAAATTAAGAATAGAAGATTTAGAAAATAAAAATTCCTATTATATAGGTTGTATAATTAATAATAGCTTAGTAGCTTTTTTAAATTATTGCGTTTATTATGAACGTGCGGAGGTTAATTATATTTTTGTAATGTCAGAATATCGTAGAAATAATATAGCTACAGAAATGTTACAATATATGCTGGTAAATATTAATAATCTAGATAATGTTACCTTAGAGGTGCGACAAAATAATTTCGCAGCTATTGAATTATATAAAAAGATAGGTTTTAAGGAATGTGCGATTAGAAAAAATTATTATGGCAAAGAGGACGCTATACTAATGTTAAAGGAACTTGGTGATAGTTATGAATGATAAATATATTTTAGCAATAGAATCGAGTTGTGATGAAACAAGTGCTTCCATTATTAAAAATGGTCATGAAGAGATTGCAACTGTGGTTTTATCACAAATGGATACCCATGCGAATTATGGCGGAGTTGTGCCAGAGATAGCTAGTCGCATGCATATTGAGAATATTACTATGGTTTTGGAAGAAACGCTTATGAAATCAAATATGACGATGGATAATATGGACGCAATTGCTGTAACTTATGGTCCAGGTCTAATTGGTTCGTTATTGATAGGCGTAGAAGCTGCCAAAACACTAGCATATATTTATAATAAACCACTAGTGCCTATTCATCATATAGCTGGGCATATTTATGCTAATAATTTAGAAAAAGAAATGGAGTTTCCTTTAATTGCTCTTGTTATTAGTGGTGGTCATACAGAATTAATTTATATGAAAGAAAATTACAATTTTAAGCGTATTGGCGGTACGCTAGATGATGCGGTTGGTGAGGCTTATGATAAGGTCGCTAGAGTTTTAAATTTGCCATATCCAGGTGGCCCATTAGTAGATAAATTAGCCTTTGAAGGTGAAGATACTTATGACTTACCAATACCATTAGATGATAATTCATACAATTTTAGTTTCAGTGGTATTAAAAGCGCTGTAATCAATTTACGTCATAATGAAGAACAAAGAGGAAATGAAATAAACTTAGAAAATTTAGCTTGCTCATTTCAAAATAGAGTGATTAAAATTTTAACTAAAAAAACGATGAGAGCTTTAAAAGAATATAATGTTAAAAATCTGATTATTGCAGGTGGTGTAGCTGCTAATAAAGGCATAAGAAATGAATTTGTTAAATTATGTGAAGAAAATACAATTAATTTGACAATCCCACCTATTAATCGTTGTACTGATAATGCGGCTATGATTGGTGCTGCTGGTTATTATGCTTACAAATTAAATCATTTTGGGGATTTAAATTTAAATGCTAAAGCCACTGATGAATTGCATTAATAAC
This sequence comes from Bacilli bacterium, assembly GCA_022795155.1. GTDB lineage: Bacteria > Bacillota_I > Bacilli_A > RF39 > UBA660 > CAJLIR01. The sequence continues at coordinate 4,417 of JAAWGF010000011.1, forward strand.
ATTAGGTATAAAAACAAAAATATAGACAAAAGTAATAAGGAATAAATGGGGTGATAATGTGCTTAATGAGGAAGAAAAAAAATATTTATCTAGCACGCGATTATCAGTAAAAATTAATTATGTTGAATTAGAAGACAATTATGAAGATGACAGTGTTTTTTATTATTATGGAAAAGGAATTGTAATTTCGACGATTAATAGTGAAACATATATTGATAGAAATTATTATAAGGAAGAAATGCTAATTAAATTATTAGGGGATATTTTTAATTGTCTAGATACTACAGAATTAATTTTACCAGAGGAATTTTTAACATTTAATATAATTAGTCAAACATTTAAAAAATTAACCTGTAAAGTTATTATCATAGATGGTACAAACAAAATAAATTTAGATCAATTAATCGCTATTGACAACAATTCAAGTATTAAAGAATTAAAAGTACCAGATATAGAAAAGGACATAGGTACTAACAATTTTAGTTTTAAAATAATACCTGATATTAACAATAAATTTACAAGCGATAAATTTAATAAATTTATAATTGCTGATATTTTACGCTTAAAAGCTTTAGATGTTGAATTGCCCCTAAAAGACGACTATGTAGATTCTAGTAATAAAGAAATTAGTGAAACAAAAGATTTGGATAAGATTATTGATGTATTGGTTGATATTGATGCTTTATCATTAACAATTCTTGATGATGGCAGTGAATCGATTCCTCAAGCATTTAAAATAATCGAGAAAATTGAACAGTCAATCGGGAGTAAAATAGAAAATATTTATTTTATTACTGGTAATCGAGATATTGAAAATATCAATAAATTAAAAATTCTTGATTCTGATCATCGCTTATCCATCATGTATGACAAGGAAATTATCTGTTCAGTTGATGACTTTATTAATATGCGAAATTATATTAACAAAATAATTGAACCAATAAAAAAATGTAGTTTATCACCATTAGAAGAAGCTTTATTTACTTATGATATAATAAAAGATTTTTATATTGTTAATCATAAATATATGAAAGAGAAAAAGGTTTCAAGACTAATACATAGAATTTTCAAGGCTAACGATTTGAATTGTCAAGCATATTCAACTTTATATGCACAAATATTAACGGAGTTAAAAATCCAAGCATCAGATTATTCGTTATATTCACCATTAGTTGAAGAAGTTTTTTTAACAAAAGAAAACCATTCAAGAATAATGATTCATTTAATTGATAAAAAATATGCGATTGATGGACTATTTAGCACAGATGTTATTTGGGACGCTATTAAAAAGATGAAAAAAAATTACCATTATGAATTTTTTTTAACAAAAGTCCAAAATTTGCCTAAACAATTTGTTACAGATAAATTTCCTAATGAAATTGAATTTCTTTTAAGTAATAAAGCAGTTACTGAATTATCTAGTAAGGATGAGCAATTTTTTGAGAGATTGCTTAATAAAGAAAAAATTACTGATAGGGACATTGATAAATTAAGGAAGATTATGACAAATAATATATCTCTTAAAGTCTTTTTATGCGCGCTATCTACGGTAAGAGTAGCACAAGGACGAGATAAACAAATCATTAAGGATGAACTAGTAGCTATTGTCAATAGAAATAGTAAAAAAGAAAAATATACTGACATTTTTTCAGATGATAATAAAAGTTTAGATTATTTAGATATTAATATAGCAAAAAAAGATTCAAATTAATGAATCCTTTTTAATTCCATAAATTTTCTGGATACTCTCCATCTTTTATTAACTTTTGGATATTTTCGACAACCTCATCCTTATCTTCTCGATAAGTTATACCATACCAAACTGCTGTTGTTGATAAAACTTCAACGCTAACTTTCTTTTCTAAAATCATTTGATAAACAGCATCAGGTATTAAATGTTCACAAGTATCTAATTTATCTATATTTTTCATTAGATATTCTTTGAAAGAGACCTCTAAATAATCAAATAACACTGGTGTAAATGTTAACATGTTCATTGATACTAAATCATTAGGTTGTAAGTTAAATGTTTCACTACCGTCTAATGGTTCAGCAATAATTTTATTTTCAACAACGGCGACTTTACTTTCAATCAATTTTTCTAGTTTATTATTGATTGTTTTACATACACCACGTTTAACAGCACCATTTTTTGATAAAACATTCTTTATCATGTATCCAGTAACAAGGAATGATGTTGAATTTGTATTATTATCAATAAATTTTGAAGACACTAAATAAGCATCTTTACCATAAAAATCATCGGCATTTATAATAGTAAATTGTTCATGAATTAAATCTTTAGCAGCAAGGATAGCATGGACAGTTCCCCAAGGTTTTGTCCTACCATTTGGTATACTAAATCCTTCAGGCAAATCTTCTAATCTTTGAAAAGCATATTCTACTTTAATTTTATTTTCAAGCCTTTTACCGATTGTTTCTCTAAATATGTCATAATTTTCTTCTTTAATAATAATGACAACTTTATTATAACCAGCCATGATTGCGTCATAAATTGAATAATCAATTATAAATTCACCATTTGGACCTATTGGGTCAATTTGTTTTAAGCCACCATATCTAGCCCCCATACCAGCTGCCATAATGAGTAAAGTTTTATCTACTTTTCTATCATTCATTTTTTTACCTCTATTTCTATATTAAAATTGTAACATTATCTAGATAATTAGTCAAATTGATAGAATAAAAAAAGAGTTTTAACGTTTAAATCTCTTTTCTATATAAAGAATTAAATAATACATGATTGCAGCGATAATACAAAGGAGCACAATCCCAGCAATTACTAAATTTAAATTAAACACTTGTGAGCCATACATAATTAAATAACCTAATCCTGATTTAGATACTAAAAATTCACCCATTATAACGCCGATTAAAGACATACTAATATTAATTTTAAGTGTACTAATGATATTATTATAATTTGCAGGTAAAATTAACTTAGTGTAAATCTGTTTTTTACTCGCTTTCAAAGATTTCATTAATTTAATTTTATTAACCTCAGTATCAGAAAAACCTTGGTATACATTTATAATTGTTATAATCGTTGAAATCAATAAGGCCATGAGCACAATTGATTTAATTCCAGCTCCTGACCAAATGATTATAATAGGACCTAAAGCTACTTTAGGTAAACTATTTAAAACTGTTAAATAAGGATCAATGACTTTAGCAATAAATTTATTCCACCACATGATTGTCGCAATAACAATACCAATTCCCGTTCCTAATAAAAAACTAATTAAAGTTTCATAAACAGTAATCCATATATGCTGATATAAATTATTTGCTTGATGAAGTCCTATAATTGTATCAACAACTTTTTTAGGACTCGAGAATATAAAAGTGTTTATCAAATTTTTATTAGCAAGCACCTGCCATATAGCAATAAATAAAATTATGATAATAAATTGCGATAAACGGACTAATAAATTTTTTCGTTTTATACCTTTTAAATATAACTTATGCTCATTACTAAACATGAAAATCAATTTCCTTCCATATTAAATCATAATAATAAGAAAATTCCTTAGCTTTGCGATTATGGATTGGATTTGCTTTATCGGTTAAACTTATATCAATAATCTTTTTAATTTTAGTAGGCCTATTTGATAAAACAATAACTTTATCGGCCATACTTATTGCTTCTGATATATCGTGAGTAACCATAATAACAGCCTTTTTTTCTTTTTTAATAATATTGTATACATCATCAGAAACAGCAAGACGTGTTTGGTAATCTAATGCCGAAAAAGGTTCATCCATTAATAAAATATCCGGTTTAGTAGCTAAAGTTCTAATTAAAGAAGCTCGTTGACGCATTCCCCCAGATAGATTACTAGGATAAGCATTTGTGAATTCTTTTAGACCATACGTTTCTAATAAATCCAAAACGTATTGCTTATTTTCCTCATTTAATTCTCCATTTATCTCAAGACCTAATAAACAATTTTCTAAAATTGTCCGCCATTCAAATAAATTATCACTTTGTAGCATATAACCTATACTACTATTTTTTTTATTTTCAATAATTCCACTAGATAAATTCTCAATACCACTTAAAATTGATAATATTGTTGATTTACCACATCCACTTGGACCTACAATCGCAATAAATTCCCCATCTAATAGGTCGAGTGAAAAATCATCGATTGCTAAAATCTCGTTCTTAGGAGTATGATATGTTTTTTTCATATTTTTAATTTTTAATATAATATTTTTCACCATATAATTCCACCCTAATCTATAGTATGCATATGTTAATAAATTGGGCATGACATTTGTTATACAATAGTGATTTTAAATATTAATATTTTTTAAAAAGTTTATTAAAAAGAATTATTTTGTTGTATAATATATAAAGGTGATATATATGAATTTAGTCCATTATGAATCGTATCAAGAAAAAGATAAAATGTTGCTAAAAGTTTTAGATGAAAACGGAAATATTACTGATATAGAAGCAACCAAAAAAGAAGTTCATGAAAGGCATTTATGGCATCAGGAAGTTGCTATATTTATAATTAATGAAGATGGTAAAATACTATTACAAAAACGTAGTAACAGTGTACATTATAATAATGGTAAATGGGGAATGATAGCTAACCATGTCGGAATTAATCAAACACTAATAGATGCTCTATTACAGAAGGCTATAGAGGAAATTGGGTATGAGATTAATCCAAATGATATTAGATATTTAACAATGCTTAAAAGAAACGAAGAACGCGAACAAAGATTTACTTACTTTTATTATATAAAGACGCCTATAAAAGATGAAGATATAAAATTAAATACTTATTTAGCAACCGATAAAAAATGGTTCGATTTTTATGAATTGCAGGAATTAATGTTAACAAATAGCGACGAAGTGGTTTTCAAAAATACTCCAGAATATATAAATATATTTGGTGAATTATCTAAAATTATAATGAGTTCTAATACAGATAAGGTATATAGAAAAAAAGAATTTATAATTTTAAACACTTCTGATGGATGTTTTTTACCAGGGTTAATTCAGCGCTGTGATAAGCCAACAAAGTCTATTATCATTTTTATACATGGAAGTGGTGGTAATTTTTTTAAAGCTAATTATTATGAAGATATGTTTGAGGATTTTAATTACCATGGCTATGATTTTATGATTTCTAATAATAGAGGATCAGAGCAATATTTTAGACTTCATAGAAAAAATAGAGGCATTACAGAAACATTAAAAGCTGGAAATATATATGAAAATTTTGATGATTCTATTTACGATGTTGCAGCAGCTGTTAATTATGCTAAAGATATGGGATATAATGATATAATTTTAGTTGGTCAAAGTTTAGGGACTTTAAAGGTTCAATACTATTGTGAACAAATCGGCGATATTAGAAAGCAGATTTTGCTTAGCCCCGTAGATATGGTAAGTAGATTTAGGTATAGAGTAGGTGAAAGTTATGATGTGCTTATTGATAAAAGTAAAAAATTAGTATCAGAGAATAAACCATATGAGATGGTTACCAATGAATTCTCAGCCCTAAAAGTTTCATCAACAATGGCTATAGGTAGTAAAGCGGATTTATTTAAATTAGAAGAAAATCGTGATATCTCAAGACCACTAAATTATAAAGGATTTATTTCAATAATTGCGGGTAGTAACGAGCATGTTTATAAGGGATGGAATATGGAATATGTTGAGGATAGATTAAAAAAGAGATTTAGAAATGCTAAATTTCAATTTCATATAATACCTAATTCAACTCACGACTACCATAATCATGAAAAACAAATGTCAAAATTAATTATTGATAGCATAAATGCTATGAAATAAAGATTTAATATTTATCAAGAATTAATCGATATTACAGTAATTATTGTCCAATTATAACTAGTAAAATGTCTTACTATTTGAATTTTCTAATTTTTATTTAAGTGTATAAAAAAGAATAATCCATTATTTTTAGAATTATTCTTTATTTTTGCAGCATAAAACCATAAAAAAGAAAAAAGTGCTTAATTTACTTTCAGTAGATTAAGTGCAAAATCCATTAAGTTGGCATATACTCAACATTGGAATGTTAAGTATGCCCATTTTTATTTTATGAAAGACATCTCATTACAGCATAATAGTGCATATTTATAATTCATGCAAATGATTTAAGGATATTATTTTTATAAAAGAAACTAATTAATCCTTTGTTATAATTAATAAAATGGTATATTATTTAAAATAAAAAAGGGCAACATAAAATACTAACTTTATGTAACCTTTTTTATTATATAAAATTTTGCTTATCCCTATTTTTAAGTGCTTTCAAACTTACTTATTATTAATTTTATCAGAAAAACTAGTGTCGACTAATTTATTATATGGAACCTTTTCAGTTAATTCTCCAGCCGCTTCCATAATTTCCTCAATATGATTAAAGTCATCTTCATTTATATAAGTAGTATTAAACCAAGAGTCGTTTTGTTTATATCTTTCAACAATTTTAGTTAGATCATTTAATGATATATCAGGAAAATGATTTAAAATATTTTTGGCAATATCTTCAGAAGAATGGTCATGAACATAGTCTAATCCTTTTTGGATAGCTCTTGTGAATTTTTCTATTACTTCTGGATTATTTTCAATATAACTCTTTTTAGCGCTATATGCTGTATATGGGACAACACCGCCTAGTTCTCCTAAAGATGCTACAACATATCCATAACCTTGTTGCTCAATTTGCAGTGCTTGAGGCTCAAATAGATTAACAAAGTCTCCAGTACCACCAATGAATGCTCCAGACATCGCACCAAATGCAACGCTTGTATCAATAGTCAAGTCACTGTTTGGGTTAATACCATTTTCACGTAGTGCCCATTCAAATGTCATTTCAGGCATACCACCCCATCGGATACAAAACTTATAATGTAAAAAATGCTTATAAAATAAGGGAAGGTAAAACACATTAACAATAGTTTTTGTAAAAATGGTGAAAAAATGGCAAAAAGTAAGTTAGGTATGTCTAGTTTTGATATAGACATCAAGTTTAAGAATAAAGAGGAAGCACGAAGATATGCGAAAAGAGTACTAGAAAAAATAAGGTATATATGTAAGAAAAAGAACTGGTCGGCAACAGCAATGGTATGTATTAGTAATACAAAAGGTAATAGCACCTATGTACATTATGAACATAATGGAAAAGTTGGTCGCCCTAGAAAGGTAAAAGAGGTACACCCGCATAAAAGTAATATAGAGGTAGATTGGCACTTACATATTATTATGGCATCAAAACCTTGCCATTCATTTAGAGAAGAATTGAAAGCATATTTTGATAAAAATTGGCTAGGCTGGAAGAAGAACGCAAATATTGATATTTCTAAATTATATGGTAAAGGGACTTATAAAAAGAATACCAATATTAAGAAAGCAGAGTATTTTATGAACCAAGAAGATGAGTCATTATTTTGTACTTACAATAGTAAGGATGAGGTGGTTATTCCAGAAGGTTATACATTGAAAGATTTATATAATGCTTATATCAATAGTAAAACAGCATTAAGATATGCAAGGAGTACAGGCAACGAGAAAAGATTAGCATTAGAAGATAAGTATAATGATATAGTAAACTTTTATTGGACCATAACAAAGGAACAAGATAAAAAAATGGTTGATAAGTTTATGAAACAAGCACAGTTAATTAAGATACAAGATAACTACGATTTGATGGAGAAAAATAATAAAGTACAGGAAAATATGAGTTTACACCGAAGAATTGTAGCAGAAGATAGCTTATTTTAAAAGGAATTAAGTAAAAAAGTATTAGTAATTATTACTCTCATATAATATACACATATATAATACTATTTTGATATTAGAATGATATATATAATAGGACTAGATTAAGAAGATATAAAGTAATATGAGGAGTATATATTGATATTAGATTTAGGGGTAATGATAGTATTGTTAGAAATGAAAAGCAGTATAGTTCAAAGTGAAATAAAATGCTATACATTTAAATCATATATAGCATTACAAGTTTAAATTTCCTTTAAACCATCAATATAGCCCTCTACTTTTGCTTTATTAGTAGTAGATAGTGAATTGATTTTATTTAATAGGATAAAATCAGTATCGGAAATATTATTAGGTTTTACATCATCAATAGGTATATTGTATTTAGTTCTACAAAGTAAATAATCAATAGAAGTATTGTAGTAGTCAGCAAGTTTAATAAGCATATCGGAACTTGGGAACACTCTACCAGTTTCATAAGAAGATATAGTTTCTTGGGTAATATTTAAATCCATAGCAACTTTTGTTTGTAGTAAGTTTTTAGAGTTTCGTATTTGCTTTAAATTATTTTCCATATATATCGCCCTCCTCTATATATAATTGTAAAGATATTAAAAATTAGTGATAGTAATATTAGTTATATTTATATGCCTGAAATTATATAAAATGTGTTATAATGATATTGGTGATTTTATATATGGAACTTGGAAAATTAGAAAAAATAGAATTAAGAGAAGTTTGGAGGCATGAAGCATTGGATTTTACAAGGTGGTTAGCTAGAAAAGAAAATATTGCTTTGCTAAGTAAGGAGGTAGGCATTGATATTAAGGTTATAGAAACAGAAATGAGTGTTGGAAGGTATAATGTTGATATTTATGCAAGAGATACAGAAAGTAATAAAAGAATAGTTATTGAAAACCAATTAGAAAATACTAACCACGACCATTTAGGGAAATTGTTAGTATATGCTGCTGGTTTAGATGCCGATATTGCTATATGGGTAGTAAAAGATGTGAATGAAGAACATAGACAAGCAGTTGAATGGTTAAACGATAATAGTTTTGAAAAGATAAATATATTTTTAGTAAAAGTGGAATTGTGGCAAATAGATAATTCTCCTATTGCTCCTAAGTTTCAAGTAATATGTGAACCCAATAATTGGGCGAAAGTATTAAAACAGCAATCAAAAGATAATATAAGCGATTTAGAATTAAAGCAAATGGAATATTGGCAAGGGTTTGTTGATTATGCTAAAAGTAAAGATAAAATATATATTAGTCAACGACCATCAATTTATAATTGGTATGTTATTCGCATTGGCTCAAGCGATTATAAAATTAAATTAGTTCATAGTGTTAATAGTGATATGATAAGGTGTCAATTAGAAATGTTTAATGATGATATTTATAAAAAATTGGAACAATACAAAAATGAAATTGATAATAAGATAAATGGCTTAGAGTGGGAATATTTAGAAGATAGAAAAGTTAATAGAATTAGTTGTAGTAATAATAGTAAAGATAATGATAGTTCCTATGTATGGTTATTAGATATGGTTGATAAATTTAAAGAGGTATTCCTAGAATATTTGTATAAGTAAGTTTAACGGCGATATTAGGTAAGTTTGTCAGAGACAATATAAATATATTGAGTTAATGAAAAAAAAGTAATAATGCTGGGATAATCGGCGAAATAAAGAGGAATAAGTAGATGTTTTATAGAAATTTAATATATAACTAAGTTAGGCGGTATGTTATGGGTAGATTAAATATAGTAAGTGGAAACATATTAGAGCATTTAAAAGATAAAGATTTAATAGTAAATAGTGCTAATCAGTATATGATTTGTGGTAGTGGTGTTTGTGGCGCTATATATAAGAAAGCGAATAAAAAATTGTTAGAAGATTATTGTAAAAAACATTTTAAAGATAATATGAGAGTTAATGAGGTAAGATTTACACCTGGTTTTGATTTAGGAATAGATATGTTACACATTTATTGCCCTAAGTATTATGAAAGTAAATATCCTTTACAAGATTTATTAGAAAGTTATAATAACATATTCCTTTCGGCAAAGAAAAAAGGTTATAAAAGTATTGTATCAGTTAGTTTAGGTACTGGGATACACGGTTATAAACATAATGGTATAGCAAAAGATATAGTTGTTAGGTTAAATGAATTAGTAAAAGAATATGATATTGATTTTACATTGGTATTGCCAAGTGAAAAAACAACGGAAATATATAGTAGTTTTCTAGAAGAATAAAGGTTTTTATAGTATAATATTTATTGGTGGTACTTATGGTAGAAAGCATAGATATAGCATTAGCAAATATTTTATATGATGAAATAAATAATTATAATTTTTCAAAGTTATATACAGATATATATAGTAATTATGATGAGAGATTAAAATACATTTTTTCTTATTTACACCAAAATCTTAATGAACTTATAAACTTTATGAATGATAAGAGTAAATCGAATAGTCATTATAATGCGAATGAAAGTCGAGAATTATTATTTATTATAGAAACTATTCGAGAATTACAAGCAATGCTTAAAAATACTAATCTAGATTTTAGTCTGAATGGTGATTATGAAAGGTTTTTAGAATATTCCGAGACATTTCTATCATCATCGGGTGGTAGTGAAATTCCAAATGATTATAAAAGATTTACAATAATTAAATATGAACCTATTTTTAAAATGAATAATGATGTAATTATAACGAACAATATAAGCATTACTAACTTTAAAACTAAATTAATTGGTAATGGAGCTTATGCTAATGTTCTTTTATATACTGATGAATTTTATAATGAAAAATTTGCTATAAAGAGATTAACAAGCAATGTTAGCGATAAAGAAAAAGCAAGATTTAAAAATGAATTTGAAATAATGAGTAAAATAAAACATCCTTATATATTAAAAGTTTATACTTACAACGAAAAAGATAATAGTTATATAATGGAATATTGTGATTTTACATTAAGAAAATATATTGAAATAAATAATAATAAATCGGACTTTGATATTAAAAAGCGAAAAAAAATAGCAATACAATTTTTGGCGGCACTAAATTATTTGCATTCTAAAAAAATTTTACATAGGGATATTAGTTATAATAATGTTTTGATAAAATTATACGATAATAATATTTTGATACTGAAATTGTCAGATTTCGGTTTAGTTAAAGACTTGGATTTAGAATTAACAAGAACCGAATCTGAGATTAGAGGAACTTTAATTGATGATACATTGACTAGTTTTAAAGATTATAATGTAAAAAATGAAATATATAGTGTTGGTATGATTCTTTACTTTATTTTTACGGGAAGAACGCATCTAAAAGCTGATGATAGTAATATTTATAATATAGTTTCTAAATGTATAGATAGAGATTTACAAAAAAGATATAATAATATAAGTGAAATTATAATAGATGTACAAAAAATTGGAAATATTGAAAGTAATACAAATGAGATTAGTACTGATTTTATAAGTGAAAAAGCAAAAAAAATATTATTTAGTTGTATTGATAAAGATGGCTTTATGTACACAGAAAATTCAAAGTATAAACAAGAATTTATTTGTGGCACATTGAAATTAAATTTTGGTGAAATATCTATAAGAGAAAAAGCCGAATGGATTAGTGCCATAGAAGAATTAGAGAAAAAAGGTTATATAGTTGGTCATAAAGAAAATTCTAGTTTTTATGATGATGATTTTGATAATACTTATGAAGTTATGAAAAAAGGATTTGATTATTATGATAAACATAATAATTAATAAATAGATATGCGAGGTATAAGATGGGATATATTAAAGCAAATTATGAATTAGCAACAATGTATAAACAAATAATTGAAGAAAAAAAGAAGTTTGGTAAATATCATAAAACTATATTTCATTTACATACTCCTGCTTCTCACGATTTTAGATTATTAAATCATCCTGAATATACAAATTATTATAAAGAGTGTAGCGATGATGAAATATATAGTTATGCTAAAAATGAATTGCCAATGTTAGAAAGATTTAGTTTTAATTTTGAAAAGAATGATGATATAAAAATTTTTAATTCAAAGAAAGAATTTTTGGCATATTTATTAATTGCAAAGAAATTGGCTGATAACAATATTGAAATAGTTTTAGTAACAGATCATAATAATATTAATGGTTATCAAAAACTGCTACAAGCAATTAAAATTTTGAACAATACAATAAAGCAAAATACATATACAGAACTTATTATGGGTATAGAAATTAGTTGTGCTGATAAAAATCATGTTGTTGGTATTTTTAATGATAAGAATATTAATGTAAATAAAAAAATTAATCAATGGTTAAAAGAATATATAATGAATGAAGAAGAAGGGACATATTTAACTAGTTTGGAGGTTATTAAACAAATTGATGAATGGAAAGGAATACCCTACATCGCCCACTTTGATAATTCAGATTTCTTTAAGGATTCTAAATTTTTAAATATTGCTTATAAGAAAAAGTTATTTAGTTTAGAAAATTTATGCGTTATTGGTCTTGCTACCAAAGAACATTTAGTAAAAATTTCAAATAGAATAAAAGATTATTCTGATAAAGACTTTTGCTATGTTATAGATGAAGATTCACATTCATTAGAAGAGATAGGAAAAAATATTTTTTGGTTAAAAGGAAACAATAGAAACTATAATATGATTGCAAGTGCTTTAAGAGATTATAATATTTGTATAGAACATAATGTTCCACATGTTCCCCAAAAATATATTAAAGGACTAGTTATTAGAAATAATGGAAAAGGTTTTTTGAAAGGAAAAAATAATAAAGATTTTTGTATATCATTTTCAGAATATTTAAATTGTTTTATCGGTGGAAGAGGCACAGGGAAAAGTACTATTATTAATATTATTGAATACACTATCCAGCAGTCGGTAAAAAATGAAAAAATGTTAGATTTAATTTGTAAGCATAGTTCTATTTGGCTACTTTTTGAAATAAATAATCGAGAGTATATGATACAATTATATAATCCACAAAAGGAATATGAAGATGACAATATTTTAAAATATTTTAGTCCATATAGCCCAAAATATAATTATAAATATAAGTTTTATAATGAACAAATAAAACAATTTTTATTAGAGAGATGTATAACAGTTTATGAAATTAAAGAAAGGAAAGGAATTTTATACAGTAAACCAGTCAATAATAAAAGAAAGTATTTAGATGATGTATTTAGCACAGCATATTCTATAAATGAATTAGTTGAAACTTCAAATGGTAATGAAATAAATGATTATATTTATAATACCTTATTTAAAAATAAAACATTATCATCTGTAAAAAATACTATACGCATTAAATCTATTAATGGATTAAAGAAAAAATTACAAGAAGTTTCTAGCATTAAGGATTTAAGAAAAAAAGAAGTAGAAGAGGTTGTAACTAAATTTAATGATAGCCAAAAAGGAATACTACGAATTATTTATAGACAAGAAGAGAATAATTTAAATATTTTGAATATAAGGGAATTAATTTCAAGAAAATATCCTATAAAGGATAATTATTATTATAAAAAGAAAAACATTTCTACTTTAAGCATAGTAGATTATTTAGAAGGACTTAATGATAAACTTGGATTAGAGAAAATGTTATTATTATTTATTAACAATAGTTATGAAGAATTAGAAGGGACTATGTCTATAAAAAAAATTTTAGAAGAAAAAAGTCAAAAATTAATTGATAAACAAATTGAATTTATCAAAGATGATGAAATATTAAAGGTTGTAGAATCAATTGCTAAAGATATTATAAATAATGATAATATTCCTACAATAGTTGATAGTTTAAGAAAATATATAAAAGAAATTGAAAGTTTTGATTTAGAATTCAATATAAATAATAAAGAGCAAAAAGAACAAAAAATAATATATAAGAGTGTTAGAGACCTTTCTCTAGGGCAAAAGGTTGTTGCCATGTTGTCATTTGTTTTAGGATTTAGTGACTTTTCTGGTGATTATAGCCCTTTAGTTATAGACCAGCCAGAAGATAATTTAGATAATCAATATATTTATAAAAATTTGGTGCAAAAATTAAAGGAAATAAAATCAAAAAGACAAATAATTATTGCAACCCATAATGCTACTATTGTTACAAATGCTAAAGCCGAGCAAGTAATCATAATGGAATCTGATAATATTAATGGTTGGATAAAAACAACGGGATATCCAAATGAAAAAAATATTAAAACACATATTATTAACTATCTTGAAGGTGGAATAGAATCTTTCAAACATAAGTATTTTATATATAAAGAAGTAATAGATTCTGAAAAATAAACTTGTATTAAAAAAGTGTAGGTTTATAAAGATTTAATTTGATTATGAATTAAGTCTTTTTTTGTATTGTTAAAGGTTGTTTATTGATTTTTTAAATATTTGGGAATTTTTACGACATTTTTAAAGAAAACGGCTCGTATCTTTTGTAAAAGTCATATATTATATATTTTATGGTAAGGAGGTGTCATAAAATGCAAGAGGAAATATTAAAAAAGTTAATAACCTTAATAAGTGAAGATTATATTGAAACATTATTGACTGGTATTAAAGAATACGAAAAGGATTTTCCTTATACTATTGCTTGTGCTAACTTTATAAGTGAATTAAAAAGTAAAAATATAGTAGTTAATTTTTATAATACATTTGATATTAGCATTATAGATATGATTTATAGGGAAACAAGTAATTATTTGGCGAGGTAGGTTTAAGGTATGGAGAGTAAAACATTTGGCTATGGTAGAGTTAGTAGCAAAGAACAAAACGAAGAAAGACAATTAGTAGCATTTAGAGAATATGGAATTGATGAAAGAGATATTTATATTGATAAGCAAAGTGGTAAAGATTTTAACAGAGAAAACTACATTACATTAAAGCATATATTAAGAGAAAGCGATTTATTAATTATTAAGAGCATAGATAGACTAGGAAGAAATTACTCACAGATTATTGAGGAGTGGCAAGATATAACTAAAAATATTAAAGCAGATATATTTGTTATTGATATGCCATTACTAGATACTAGGAAGAATAAAGATTTACTTGGTACATTTATTAGTGATTTAGTATTACAAATATTAAGTTATGTCGCTGAACAAGAAAGAACCTTTATAAAACAAAGACAAAGCGAGGGCATAGATATAGCATTAAAAAATGGTACTAAAAGTGGTAAACCTTTTGGAAGACCTAGAATAGAAAAACCACAAGATTTTGACATTGTGGTTAGTCGTTGGAAAAATAAAGAGATTAAAAGTAAAGAGGCAATGGAATTATTAGGGTTAAAACCTAATACTTTTTATAATATGGTTCATTTGTCATAATCAGGAAATGGATGAATACTTTCATAGTTATTGATAAAATCAATTAGTATGTTTAAATCACCAGTTTTTAAATACTTAATTTTCTCTAAATCTCTTTCTTTTTTATATCTATTTTTGTAATTTTCTTTTTTAGTTCCATCTGGCATATCGTTTATTTTTTTCAAAAACTCTCTATTTATACTTTCAACTTTTGATTTATAATTATAGTTTTTTTGCATTTTAGCGGCAATTTCACTACAAGTAAGTTCTTTATTATCATAAATTTTTACCCTTCCACAATAATGAGTATCCGACTTGTCGGCTACATAGTATTTATCGCATAAATCACATTTTTTGATATAAAATTTTCGCCTTGTAGAAAATAAACAATTCATAAAAGATAATAATAATTCTATTTCAGTATTAAAATATACTGTTTTTTTATTTACTATATAAAAATTTTCTTGTAAGTGGAGTAATGATTTTACCTTATCCTTTTTATTTATAGGAAATAAAGGTTTGTCTTTGCTTTTCGTGATTTGATTATCTAAAAATTCATCTTTATATAAATTTAAGTTGATACCTTTCCCATTACGACCAACTTTTATATGTATATCATCATAATTATCATTTGTAATAAATTGCTCTTTTATTGGTGGTAAAACTATTTTGGAAGTCGTTAGATAATATAACCAAACTCGATTATCAATAAAACCAGAATTAAAGTTTTTTGCATATTCATATATGTTGTCTAATAAATCTTTTGTTTCGTTTGATAATGCTTTAAATATATCTTCAAAACCAATAGTATATGTAAGACCGTGAGCAACTATAGAGATAGTACCTTTATTATTTATCGCCTCATAAAAATTAAAATAATTAGAATAATTAAAGTTCATATTTCCTCCCTGAGTTAATATCGAAATGTTATTTTAAAATCATTTCTTTTTCTTTTGATGTATCTTATCATAATATTTGCTACAATGCAATCAGTCAAGGGGAAATTGTAATATTAAATGTCTGCAGCAGTTAACTTGACAAAATAGGGAGGAATTAAAAATGACAAAAAAATTAAAAAAAGAAAAAGTTTTAATTTATGCATTATATGATGAACAAATATATGATATAGATTATAACGAATTGATGAATTTAAGTAGTGATAGGGAGGAAGAATTAAAAAGTTATTGTGAAACTGCAAATTATGAAATTATTAACATAACCAGAGAACTAAAAAGCAGTTTATTAACATATAACTTTGAACGTTTTTTAGAAAGTTTATATAACTATTCCACAAAGTATGCTTTTGGTTATGATTATCCAAAGATAAATAGGGTTATACTTTATGATATATTTGATTTGTGTAGAAACAAAAATCAAATAAAAGCATTGCGTGAAATTCTTGATGATGAAGGAATTGTATTAGAAACTATAAAACAAGAAAGTTTGGAGATGTTTGAGTATGAGCAGTAATAGACAAGAAGCAAAACAAAAAAAGAAAGCAGCCTTATATATTAAATATGAAGAAACTGATTATGATGAATTAAAGAAAAAGGAAGAAATATTAATCAAATATTGCGAAGAAAACAACTTTACTATTGTAAAAAAATATTTTGATAGCGAGGGTTGTTGTGCACCATATTTTTCAAACACTATGAGAGATTTTTTAAGAAACATAGGGAATAGAGAATATGATTATTTAATCACTTGTGATATCAATGATTTAACAGAATATCTTTGTCAATTAGTAGCAATCAATGCAATACTTGATGATGAAGATACAGAGATAATAACGATAAACCAAGGTATTTTGGGAAAAGATATGCTACTTGATGGTACTTATTTTGAAAATGTAATGAACAAAAAGGAATTACAAGAACCAAGGGTACAATATGATGAAAGTGGCAAAGTTATTGATATAAAAGAATTACCATTTTAGGTCTATAAGTATTATAGATTTAATAAAATCATACATTTAATTAGGTGATATGAATGAAAATAGTTAATGTTTTCAATAATAATGGGAAAACACTACAAGAGATTATAGAGCAGTTTCTTATTGATTACTGTTTGGAGATTGGTTCTTTTAAGAAATAATACTATAATATAATTGTTAATGTGTTTTACCAAGAAAGGAGTGAAAATTTGAAAGGTAAGACATATAAAACCGCTTTGTATATTAGGTTATCGAGAGAAGATGGCGACAATATGGAAAGTGAAAGCATTAAAAATCAAAGAGATTTATTGCAAATGTTCTTAGAACAAACAGAGGAAAAACTTCTTTTTGTAGAGGAATATGTTGATGATGGCTATACTGGTTCTAATTTTAACAGACCTGCTTGGCAAAAACTATTAACAGATATTGATAGTGGAAAGATAAATACAATTATTACGAAAGATTTATCTCGTATGGGTAGAGATTATATCTCAATGGGGGAATATATTGAAAGAATATTCCCCGAACGAGGTATAAGATATATTGCTTTAAATGATGATATAGATACATTATACGAAACACCAGGATTAGAATTTTTACAATTTAAGTTAATGTTTAACGATTACTATTTAAAAGACACATCAAAAAAGATAAGAAAAATAGTAAAAGCAAAAAAAGAAAAAGGACAATTTCTAGGGTGGAAAGCAGTATATGGCTATAAAAAAGATCCTAACGATAAACATAAAATAATTGTAGATGAGGAAGTTAGACCTATTATTGAAAGAATGTTTAACCTAGTAATAGATGGTAAAAGTCCAAGACAAATAGCAAATACATTTTCCGATGAGCATATTCCAACACCTAGCGTTTATGCTAATCTAAATAGAGGTATGAAATCCACAGCATATGAATTATGGTGTCCTAGAACTATTGAAGAAATGCTTACAAATGAAACATATATAGGAAATCTTACACAAGGAAGAAGAAGAAAATTAAACTATAAATCTAAGAAAGAAATTAGAACACCTAAAGAAGAATGGATAATAACTGAAAATACCCACGAGGCGATTATTGATAAAAAGGTATTTAATACAGTCCAAGACTTATTAAAAAAGAATAAGAATAAACCAACTGGCAATAATATTCAATTACTTTCTGGCTTTATGGTATGCAAAGAATGTGGACACGCAATAGGAATAAATAAAAGTAGCGATGGCAAAAGAAAATATTGTTGTTGTACTTATTATATTTCACATAGTAAATATGGCTTATGTACCCCACATAGTTGTAATTATGATAAGTTGGAAAATGCTATATTAGAAGAAATTAAAAAAATGTGTACTGAATATCTAGATAGTAGCACATTTAAAGATAAAGTAGATGAAGCAAAAAAGAAGAATGACATTAAGGTTAAATTACAAAAGGAAATAAACATGTTAGATAGAAAGGTTAGTAGTCGTCTATCTTACATTGATAAAATATATGAAGATAAGTTAAAGGGCGACATTGATATAGAAATGTTTAATCGTTTAACTATCAAATATAAAGAAGAAATAGAACAATGGAAAAGCAAGAAATCGGAAGTAGAATTAGAACTGAATAATATTGATAAAGAAGATACTAATAAAGAAAAAGAAGAAACACTAAAAAAGATAAACGAATATTTATCTTTTGAAAAACCAAGTAGAAATCTATTAGTAAATTTAATTGATAAGATACTTATTAGTGAAGATAAGACAGTAGAAATACATTATAAGTTTAAACTAGCATAGTATATTAAAATATTAATATATGATATAATATCACTAGGTGGTATTATGGAAACAATAGAATTATCAAAGGAAAATCAAAGTTATATTAAACCTGTAGCATTTGAACATTTTTTAATGGCATTATTTAAACAATTAGGTTATGAAGTAGAATATCGAAAAAGAGTTAAAGATAGTTATATTGATATGGAACTGACATATAAAAAATCCCATAAAAAAGAAAAATATATATGTGAAATAAAATTTTATTCAAAACTTTATTTTTCACCTAGTTCTATAGTTTATAGTATTATGGAATTATCAAATGTTATAAAAGTAGGTGAAACAGGATTACTAATAACAAATGCAATATGCACACCGCAATGTAAACAAGAAGCATTAGACAAGGGAATAATTATCTTAGATATAGCAAATTTACTATATTTAATACAACCAAATAATGATTTATATCAGAAATTTTTGGAATTATTAGATTTTTCGGTTGCTAAAATTTCTCCAAAATCTCCCTCAATACCTTTTGATTTTGCAGGAAAGATTTTTGAAGATGAGAATACTAAAATTAATTGGGCTCAAAAATTTGAAGATATTAAACCTGGAAAAAGCCAATTTGCAAAATATGAAAAAGTTTGCGTGGAAGCATTAAAACTATTATTTTCAGATTATTTAAGTGTCTGGGAGGAACAACAAAAATCAAATGATGATTTATATCGTTTTGATTTGATTTGCAAAATTAAAAATGATGTAAATGATGATTTTTTTAGTACATTAAATAATTACTTTAATACTAGATATATTATCTTTGATTTTAAAAATTACAAAGAGCAGATTACTCAAAAAGAAATATATACAACAGAAAAATACCTTTATGATAAGGCATTAAGAAAAGTTGCTATTATTATTTCTAGGAATGGTATAAATAAAAATGCATTAAAAGCAATCAAAGGAAGTCTAAGAGAACAAGGGAAGGTTATTTTAACTTTAACAGATTATGATATTTTAGCGATGATAAATATGTATTATAAAGGTGATAATCCAACAGATTACTTATCAATGAAATTAGATAAATTACTAATAGAATTAGAAAAATAAATTTATCATAAGTTTAATACCCGATGACCTTTTCTGCCCCCAATAACAGTTTTACCAATCATATCATTTAAAGTAAAATTATCGTATTTTTCTCTTGAAACAATAAAACTTCCATCTCTTTTAGTAAGCGCCGAGAAATTAACTAAATAGTCGCTTTCTCCTTGATTATAGACATAAATAGTCGCTTCACTTCCAGCAAAACCGATTTGAACATCTCCAGATAATACTGCAGCTGTTACTTTATCAGCACCTGAAGTTAAAATAATTTCAACATCTAATCCTTCTTCTTCAAAATATCCTAAAGAATCAGCGATATACTGTGGTGCATAAAAAATACTATGAGCTACCTCTGCAACGCTTACTTGGGTTAATTTATCATCTTTTTTAAATATACTAGGAATAAAAATAATACCAAGAATAATTAAAATACCAACTAGAGAAAAAATTATCTTTTTCATCATTTATCTCCTCCCTTTCTTATCAGTTTATTATATTCTAAATTTATTATTAAGTGATTTTTTTAGTAAAAAAAGGAATATTAACTTTTTTATTGTATGTTATATATGAAGAATGATAGGGGATAATAGAGGGAGGAATTATTATTCAGAAAAAAACAATATTTTTAATTATTATGTTGGTATCATTATTTTGGATACCTAAAATCAAGGCTCTTAGTAAATATAATTTAGTCAAAGATAATTACGAGAATGTTTATTATGTTCAAAATGGTATGCCTGAACATTATGGTTCAGATATTCAATTTAAATTTACATTAAATGGTAAAACCGCATTTTGTATGGACCCAATCGCACCTATTACAAAATATGAGTATAATGGGATACCACTTATTGAATCAATATATAATAAGCAAACACAAGATTATCTTAATAAAGTTATTTATTATGGCTATGATTACCCAGGACACCAAACCGAACGCTATTATATGGCGACACAAGCATTAATATGGGAACATATTAGTAATTATGTAATTGAATTTTATACAGAAAGATATGGATATGGTGAATATATAGATGTCTCTTCTGAGAAAAATGAAATTATAAATTTAATAAATAGTAACAATAATTTACCAAGTTTTGCTAATAATCACTATAGCTATAATCCTACTAGTTATTTAGAATTTGAAGATAGTAATTTAAGTGATTATGAAATCATTGAAAGCAATTGGCAAAATGTTATAATTGAAAATAATAAGTTAAAAATTCAGAACCTACAAAATTTTATAGGTAAAATTGATATTAAGTTAAAAAAGAAAGAATATCGAAATGATATTCCTATGTATTATTATGAGGATGGTAGTCAATCAATGATTTCGGGAGGAAAAATAGAAAGTATAGAAGCTAACCTATCTATTAATATCGTCGGAGCTAAAATACAAATAAATAAATTGGATAAAAATTCAAATTTACCAATAAAAGATAAAAATATTAAATTTAACATAATTAATATGCAAACTAATGAATATGTTCGTATTAATGGCAATAAAGATTTATCTATTAATAGTGATGGATATTTAGTTACAGGTCCTATACCTTATGGAGAATATAAAATTACTGAAATGGAAAGTGGCTTTGAATATGAATTAAATCAAAATGAAGCCAAAATTCTAGTTAATGAAGAGACAATAAATGAAAATAATATTTATGAATTGAACTTTTATAATACTTTAAAAAGGGGACAAATAACTATAACTAAGATTGATAAGGAATCTAAAAAGTCTCTTGCTGGAATTGAGTTCGGTTTATATGCAACAGTTGATATTACTACTAGTGATGGGAAAGTTCATTATGTGAAAGGTGAGTTAGTACAAACTGGCGTAACCGATGATAAAGGGTTATTAACATTTAAGGATTTAGTTTATGGGCATTATTATATTAAAGAAGAAAAGCAGTTAAATGGATATATTAAAGATAATGAAAATTATACAGTAGATTTAAATAGGCAAGAATATAATCTTTTAATTACAAATGAATTAGAAAAGGGAAGTATTACAATTCAAAAATACGGTGAAATATTTAATACTGAAACGTTTAATTATAGTCTAAAGGAGCTAGAAAATGTTGAATTTAAACTTATAGCAAATGAGGATATTGTAGCCCCTGAGGGAACAATCTATTACAAAAAGGGAGATATTGTTGCTATAAAAACAACAGATAAAACTGGGAGATTAGATTTTGAAAATTTGATTTTAGGAGATTATTGCTTTATTGAAACTAGGACATTAAATGGATACGAAATTGATAATAATCCTAATTGTTACAATTTAAAAAATCTTTATGGTGTATATGTCGAAAAAATTAATTATGCGAAAAGAGGACACTTAAAATTAAACAAACTTGATAAAGTTTCGGAGATACCTATTAAAAACCCAAATACTAAATTTCAAATAAAAAATTTAGATACAAGCCAATATATATTAATTGATGGAAGCAATATTTTAGAGATAAACAGCGATGGATACTTAATTATTAATAACTTATTATATGGAACATATGAAATAAAAGAGATTTCAACAAGCCCAATTTATGAGTTAAATACAGAACCATTAATTATTGAAATTAACGATAAAACAATTAATGAGGATAATATAGTGGAAGTAAACTTTTATAATACACTAAAAAAAGGTAATATTAATATTATCAAAAATGGTGAGAAATTTAATTTCAAAACAGGCAACTATGAATTTATAAGCTTATCAGGAATAGAATTTTCACTATATGCAAATGAAGACATTTTTTCACCAAATTTAGGGATTACTTATTCTAAAGGCGATATTATAGATATACAAACTACTAATAAAAAAGGTCAAATAAAATTTGATAACTTAATTTTAGGATCATATTGTATTAGAGAAACTAGGACTAATGATAATTATATTTTAGATAATAATGATTATTGTTTTAATCTATTAGATAATAAAAATGAGAATTTAGAACTTACTAATTATTTAAAAAAAGGTAATATAATATTAACGAAATTAGATAAAGATTCAAAACTACCTATTAAAAATTCTGGTATCCAATTTCAAATAAAGAATTTAGAATCTAATCGCTATATTTATATTAATGGAAATAAAAATTTAACTATTAGTGATGAAGGTTATTTAATCATTAATAACCTGCCATATGGGACATATGAAATAAAAGAGGCATTAACTAGTAATGAGTATTTACTTAATAAAGAACCTAAAATTATTGAATTAAACAATTTAACAATAGAAAATAATACTCTAAAAATAGATTTCTTTAACGAGAAAAAGCATGGACAAATTATAGTTAATAAAAAAGGGGAATCATATAATTATAAAACGAAGAAATATAGTTATAAGCTCCTAGATAATATTGAATTTTCCTTGATTGCTCATGATGATATAATAACTAAAGATGGCGTTAAACATTATAATAAAAACGACATTGTTATAAATGATGTAACAGATGTAAATGGGCAACTAATATTTGATAATTTGATTTTGGGAAAATATTGTTTGATGGAAACAAAGACAAAAGATGGATATCTGATAGATAAAGAGGTTTATTGCTTTGATTTACTAAGTAAAAAAAGTCAAGAAATAACTTTAACAAACCATTTGAAAAAAGGAAATCTTAAAATTGTAAAAATTGATAGTAGTACTAAAGAACCAATAAAAAATGTTACTTTTGAAATTTATCATGATAATAATTATATTGGCAAATATAAAACTAATGAAGATGGAGTTATTGAATTAAAAGATATTCCTGCTATTAATTATCAGATTAAAGAAACTAAAGTACCAAATAATTATATATTGAATGATAAATTATACACAGTTGATTTAACGCAAAAAAATGAAATAATAATCGAAAATGATAAAAAGATTATTTTACCTAATACTAAATTAAATGATTATACACCTTTTATATCAGCATTTATTATAATGATTGGTTTAGTATTATATAAATATGATTCAAAAAAGAAAAAAATTTAGATTAATTGGGCTAATATTAATACTAATTGGTTCAATATATCTAAGTTATAAATTTTTCATATATGTTAAAATTAAAAAATTAAATGAGGAAAATATAATAACATATTTTAAACAATATAATAATTTAGGTAACCAATTAGAAGTTAAATCAGAATATTTAATGGTTTTAGAAATACCTAAACTCAATTTAAAACAAGGAATATACAATAAGAATGATATAAGAAATACAATTGAACAAAATGTTAGCATTCTAAATGAATCAATTAAAATTGACAATCAAAACAGTTTATTGATATTGGCAGCACATTCTGGAAATAGTATTTATTCATATTTTAGAAATTTAAGCAAGTTAAGTTTAAATGATATGCTTATTATCTATTATGAAGGGAAGAGATATATTTATAAAATTAATAACATTTATCAAATGAAAAAAACTATTGATTTAAAATTACTAGATATAAAAAATAATAAAATAGTTTTAGTTACTTGTTTAGATGATGATACTTATTTAATAATTGAAGCGATGAATACATGAATAAAATATTTATGTATTTTTCATTTTATTATCTATTAATTTTCAAAAATTTATGGTATTATTATTATGGTGAAGCTTATGGTGGACATAGAAACATTAAATCCTAATCAACAAGAAGCAGTTCAAACAACCGATGGACCAATTTTAGTATTAGCAGGAGCTGGGAGTGGAAAGACAAAAGTTCTAACAACTAAAATTGCGTATTTAATTAATAATAAAAATGTTTTACCATCATCAATTTTGGCGATAACATTTACAAACAAAGCAGCTAAGGAGATGAAAAATCGTGTTGCTTCCTTATTAGGACCAATTGCTAATCGTATTCAAATTTCAACATTTCACTCATTTGGCCTTCTAGTTATTAAGGAACATTATGATAAACTACAATTTAAATCCAACTTCACTATTTTAGATAGTGATGATTCTTTAACAATTGTAAAAAAAATTATGCGTGAAATGGGATATGATATTAGTCGATACAATCCTAAAGTTATACGTAATCGCATTAGCGGAGCTAAAAACGAGCTAATGACACCCGATGATTATGAAAAATATGCATCAGCCGAATTTGAACAAATAGTTGTTTCTATTTATCGAAAATATCAAGAGAAACTTCTTGTTACTAATTCATTGGATTTTGACGATTTATTGATGTTACCAATTAAGCTTTTTAAAGAGAGCCCTAATGTTTTAAAAGAATACCAAGAACGCTTCCAGTACATTTTAATTGATGAATATCAAGATACTAATGAGGCACAATATAGTCTAGTTAAAATGATTAGTGCTAAATATAAAAATATTTGTGTTGTTGGTGATAACGATCAATCTATTTATAGTTTTAGGGGATCGAACTATCGAAATATCCTAAATTTTGAAAATGACTATGAAAATCCTAAAGTAATTATTCTAGAAGAAAATTACCGTTCAACTAAAAACATTTTAAATGCAGCTAATTCGGTTATAAAAAATAATAAGCAACGAAAAGAAAAAAATTTGTGGACAGATAACGCTACAGGTGATAAGATTAAATATTATCGTGCGATGGACGAAAAAGATGAGGCATATTATATTGTTAAAGAAATAAAGAAACTAATCGATCAAGGCAATAATAGAGATGATATAGCCATTTTGTATCGGACCAACGCTCAATCACGAAATATTGAGGATGCACTTTTACGGGAGACAATTCCTTATAAGGTTGTTGGAAGTTTAAATTTCTATAATCGCAAAGAGATTAAGGACTTAACGGCATACCTAAGGCTTATTTACAATCAATATGATGATGTCAGTCTAACACGTATAATAAATGTTCCAAGAAGAGGCATTGGTGTTAAAACAATTGACAAATTAGTTGAAAAAGCCACTACAGAAAAAAAATCAATTTATGAAGTAATTGAGAGTGGTAAAGAACTAATTTTCAAAAATCAAATTGAAACTTTAAGACAAATTTCAGAAAGTTGCTCATTAACAGAATTAGTCGATAAAGTTTTAGAATTAACAGGGTTAAAAGCATCGTTAGTAGCTGAAAATACTATTGAAGCTGATGTTAGATTAGAGAACTTAGAAGAATTTAAGTCAATTACAAAAACATTTGAAGAAAGAAATGGGCTAGTCTCTTTAGAAGACTTTTTAATGGAAATAAGCTTAGTTACCGATGTCGAAGAACAAAAACAAACTAGTGATTTAGTAACGCTTATGACTGTTCATAGTGCCAAAGGTTTAGAGTTTGATAATGTTTTTATAGTTGGGTTAGAGGAAGGAATTTTTCCACATAGTAATTCTTTTGATTCTCAAGAGGGTTTAGAAGAAGAACGACGATTATGCTATGTTGCTATTACTCGAGCAAGAAAAAGACTATGGATTGTTAATGCTAAAAGAAGAATTTTGTATGGCTTAGATAGTTGTAATCCACCAAGTCGATTTGTAAGTGAGATAGCTGATGAATATATTGAAAGTGAAAATATTGACTTAAAAGAAATGCATACAATACTAAATAAAGAAGATAATATTGATAGTACAATTGAATATAAAATTGGTGACAAAATTATTCATGAAGATTTTGGTGAAGGGATAGTTGTAGGTGTGGACAAACAAATTATAACAGTTGCTTTTTCGTATCCTGCCGAAATAAAAAAATTAATTAAAGGTCATAAAAGCATAAGGAAGGTGTAATGAAATGAAAAATATAATTGAAACTTTAGGAAAATGGATGGAACCAGTAAAAGAATTTATGGTAAGACATCAAAGTAATCCTATCCTATGGCTAGCGTTATTTGGATTAGGAATATTTGTTTTTGTAACTGTTTATAGAGCATTACAAAAAGAAAAATAAAATAAGAAATGTAAGAGGGTGTAGCTAGATGGAGAAATTAATAGTAAAAGAATTTGATTTTATTTTAGAACCAACTTATACCAAAATAAATAAGACGGTAAATAATATAGTAAAAGAATTGGTGAATATTGTTGGTAAAAAATACAGTGATATTATAACTGACCGAATTTATCGAACTAACTTTGTCTTTTTTAATAAAATGTCTGACTTAAAGAAATATTGTGAAATGCATTCAACGGAATTAAGAACTTTAGAAGATAAAAAGATTGTGACTAAATATGAAAGTATTAAAAAAGGTATTAATAATTACGAGACTAAAATTAATAAATTTGGTCAAAAACTACGCAATGAATTTATTTTAGAAATTCAGCACGAATTATCAGAATATGATCAAAACTATCTTGCTGGTCATAAAAAAATAGATTTTACAAAACTTAATTGTTACAACCTTTTCTTTGAAGATAACAATAATGGTAATTTATTAGATGGCTTATTTATGTCCTTTTCAATTGCTAATGAAAAAAAATTGCATGACCGTACCACATCTATAAAAGAGATGGAGGAAATATTTAATGACCGCGAACGCTGTTTAAAATTACTTGGTATTAAAAAAGTAAATATTAGGACATTTGATAGAGATAAATTTAATTATATTTTTGATTTGATTGATAAATATAATCGAGAATATAAAGAAGAAGTAGGCAATTCCAATTTAAATAAAGAAAAAATTATTGATAACTTTCTTTTAGGTGAAAAAGTATTAAACAATGAGAAAAATGCTAAAGTATCAAAATATTTCTTAGAACTTCTTAGAAAGAATAAAAAAGAAATTAATCGCCTTAATGATAATATTATTAATAAAATTATTACAATTGAAGAACCAGAAATCATTTGGGCCTCAGATAATTATTCGGATGATAATAATATGCGTTTTCTATTATTTTCTCCAACAATGGATTTTGAAAACAATGACTATTTATTTGTTAGGGAGATTTGCCGTTTAGCTTTTGCTTCCGAATATTATAATAACAATTCTGTTGTTCAAGAAAATTCCATTATTGGTAAAGAAAAATATTTAATGTTTAGTGCATTAACAATTGATTTGATAGCATATCAAGTTACTAAAAGTTTAATAGACAGTGAGACTAATATTATTAATAGTATTCATCAAAAACATATTGTTAATTTTGATGATGGATTATTTCTTGTTGACCAATTTTACAAAAATTATGGAATATAT
This sequence comes from Bacilli bacterium, assembly GCA_022795155.1. GTDB lineage: Bacteria > Bacillota_I > Bacilli_A > RF39 > UBA660 > CAJLIR01. The sequence continues at coordinate 32,442 of JAAWGF010000011.1, forward strand.
ATTAACGAATCGCTTATAAATAATGATAATAGTTATATTTTTGATCAAATTGGGAAAGCTAACTTTGAAAATTACGTTAACATAATTAATAAATATTTTTATGATAGTCGTGGTAATTTATTACCAATTACCGAAAGAAGAAAAGCAGTATTTACAACAACCATAAAAAACATTTTACATATATCTTTAGAAAATATGAGACAATATAAAAAAATATTAATTAATAAAGATAAATATTCTGGTGAATAGCTATTAATTAATATTTTTTCTAATATGGGAGAAATTTATGATTGAAAAGAGAATAAATGAATTAATTGAAATAATTAATCGTGCTAGTTATGAATATTATACTCTTGATAGGCCAACCATAACCGATCAAGAATATGATGACTATTACCATGAATTAGAAAAATTAGAAGCTAAATATCCTGAACTAGTTAAAGAAAATTCCCCAACGAAAAGAGTTGGGGGAAAAGTAATCGATAGTTTTAAAAAAATAACACATACTGTTCCAATGATGTCTTTAGGAGATCTATTTAGTGAATATGAAATCCGTGAATTTGATGAGCGCATAAAAAAAACGATTCCTAATCCTAGCTATGTTTGTGAATTAAAAATAGATGGTCTTTCTGTGGCACTTATTTATGAGAATGGAAAATTAATAAGAGCTGCAACCCGTGGTGATGGAGTGACAGGGGAAGATATTACGCATAATGTTGAAACAATCAAATCAGTTCCCCTTACAATCGATTTTAATGAATATTTAGAAGTTCGTGGCGAAATTTATATGCCAAAAAAATCCTTTAAAAAATTAAATGAGGAAAGGGAAAAAAATGGTGAAGGGTTATTTGCCAATCCCCGGAATGCCGCTGCTGGCTCAATTCGCCAACTAGATTCTACTATTGCTGCCAAAAGAAATTTATCAACATTTATTTATCATTTGCCAGAACCAGATAAATATAATTTGTCTACACATTTTTCTACGCTGGATTTTATGAAAAATTTAAATTTTGTTGTTAATCCTAATATAATAGTAGCTAATAATATCGAGGAAGTTATAAATTATATAAATGAATGGACTAAAAAAAGAGATGAGTTACCATATGAAATTGATGGTATCGTTATTAAAGTTAATGATATTGGCGATCAAAGGAAATTAGGATATACCTCACGTACACCAAAGTGGGCAATTGCCTATAAATTTCCTGCGGTTCAAGTTTTAACTAAGCTTATTAATATTGAATTTTGCGTTGGCAGAACTGGGAAGGTAACGCCACGAGCTGATCTAAACCCTGTTCATTTAGCTGGCTCAGTAATTAGTAGTGTAACATTGCATAATGAAGATTATATTAAAGAAAAAGATATTATGATTAATGATACAATTGCCATTCATAAAGCTGGCGATGTTATTCCAGAGGTTGTTAAAGTCATTACAGAAAGACGGGATGGTACTCAAATACCATTCAAAATGCCTAATGTTTGTCCTATTTGTGGTAGTAAACTTATAAGAAAAGAAACAGAAGCTGCTTATTATTGCGAAAATAAATTTTGTGATGCTAGAAATATTGAAGGTTTAATTCATTTTGTAAGTAGGGACGCTATGTACATAGATGGTTTTGGAGAACGAATTATTGAAGATTTTTACAATATGGGTTATTTAAAAACAATTGTTGATTTTTATGAATTAAAAAAACATAAACAAGAATTAATGGAATTAGAAGGATTTGGTGAGAAAAGCATTCAAAATTTATTAGATGGTATTGAAGATAGTAAAAAAAATTCACTTGAGCGTTTTTTGTTTGCTTTAGGAATCCGTCATGTAGGCAAAAAAACAGCTAAAATTTTGGCTCAAAAATATGGAACAATCGATAACTTAACTAAGTCTACCTATGAAGAATTGTTTTCTATTAATGATATTGGTGAAACAATCGCGAAAAGTGTTTCTGATTGGTTTAGAGAAGAAAAAAACGTTGAAACAATTAATAAATTAAAAAGTTATAATTTAAATATGGACTATCTAGGCCCACAAATTATTGTACAAGAGGATTTTCAAGATAAAACCTTTGTATTGACAGGGACACTTACTGAATATTCTAGAGATGAAGCTAGTGAATTAATCTCTAATCGTGGAGGAAAAGTAACTAATTCCGTTACTAAAAAAACAGATGTTGTCATCGTTGGTGAAAATCCTGGGAGCAAATTTACCAAAGCTCAGGAATTTGGGATAGCAATATGGGACGAAGAGAAATTTAAGAATAAATTAGAGGGCATATAGTACTATGCCTTTTCGTATATCAATAATTAAAATATTTGTGTAAATAATCGAACTTTCCCATTAATTTCATAAATATTCATGTTATAATTAGATATGTTGGAAAAGAGGATAAGATATGCATATATGGAATAAATTTAAAGGCGAAAAATGGAAAAATGAAGTAAATGTTAGAGACTTCATTCAAAGTAATTACAAATTTTATGATGGTGATGAAACATTTTTAGTTGGAACTACCAAAAAAACTGATAAGGTTTGGTCTAAGTGTAGTGAACTTTTAAAAGAAGAATTAAAAAAAGGTGTTTTAGATATTGATGTTAATCATATAGCTGGTATTAATGCTTATGAAGCTGGTTATATCGACAAAGAAAATGAGGCTATAGTTGGGCTACAAACTGATGCCCCACTTAAAAGAATTGTTAATCCATATGGTGGAACAAGAATGGTGTATAGTTCTTTAAATGCCTATAACGCTAAATTAAATCCTGAGATAGAAAAAATTTTCCCCTATATTAGGACTCATAATCAAGGTGTATTTGATGCTTATACAGAAGAGATTAGAAAAGCTAGACATGTAGGGTTATTAACAGGGTTACCAGATGCTTATGGGCGTGGCAGAATTATTGGCGACTATCGAAGAGTTGCACTTTATGGAATTGACTATTTAATGGAACAAAAAAAACAAGAATGGGATAATCCTGTTACTTGTGATATGAGTGAGGATATTATTCGTCGTCGCGAAGAATCAACAAAGCAATACAATGCTTTAAAAGAAATTAAAGATATGGCAGCAACGTATGGCTTTGATATTTCAGGACCTGCTCAAAATTCAAAGGAAGCAGTTCAATGGCTATATTTTGGTTATTTAGCAGCCGTTAAGGAAAATAATGGGGCAGCTACTGGTATTGGTCGTGTTGATACTTTCCTTGATATTTATTTTGAACAAGATTTAGCGGAAGGAAATATAACCGAAGCTGAAGTACAAGAATTAATTGATCAATTTATCATTAAATTGCGTTTAGTTCGCCATTTAAGAACACCAGACTATGATGAATTATTTTCTGGTGACCCTACTTGGGTAACGTGTGCGATTGCTGGTGTTGGCGAAAATGGTGTGCCATTAATTACAAAGTCATCATATCGGATTCTTCATACATTGAAAAATCTTGATCCAGCCCCAGAGCCAAATATGACCGTTTTATGGAGTCAAGCTTTGACAGAGAATTTTAAAAAATTTTGTAGTCAAACATCGATTGAGTCGGATGCCGTTCAATATGAAAATGATGATTTGATGCGACCAATTTATGGTGATGATTATGCTATTGCTTGTTGTGTATCAGCAATGCGCGTTGGTAAAGATATGCAATTTTTTGGAGCACGTTGTAATTTAGCTAAGGCACTTTTATATTCTTTAAATGGTGGAATTGATGAAGTTAAAGGTGGAAAAATCATTAATGGTTTTGAAAAAAATACTGATGAGATTCTTGATTATGAAACTGTTAAAAGTGAATACTTTAGAATGCTTGAAGAAGTTGCCAGAATATATGCTAGTTCGATGAACATAATTCACTATATGCATGATAAATATGCTTATGAGGCAAGCCAAATGGCCTTACATGATACTGATATTCATCGTTATATGGCTTATGGTGTAGCTGGTTTGTCAGTAGCAACTGATTCTCTATCGGCTATTAAATACGCGAAAGTAAAACCTATTCGCAATGAAGAAGAAATTGCTATTGATTTTGAAATTGAAGGAGATTATCCTAAATATGGGAACGATGATGATAGGGTAGATGATATTGCCAAAGAAATATTATCAAAATTATATTCAGAACTTGCAAAACATAAAACTTATCGTGAAGCTGAACCAACTATGTCCGTTTTAACGATTACATCAAATGTCGTATATGGATCTAAAACAGGTTCAACCCCAGATGGTAGAAAAGCTGGCATTGCTTTTGCTCCAGGAGCTAATCCAATGCATGGAAGAGATAATAGTGGGGCAATTGCTTCATTAAATTCTGTAGCAAAACTTGATTATAAGAATTGTTGTAAGGATGGTATTTCTAATACATTCACGATTATTCCAAGTGCATTAGGACATAGTCTAGAAGAACAAAAGACTAATTTAGTTAGTCTATTAGATGGTTATTTTATTCAAAATGCTCATCATTTAAATGTTAATGTCTTAAATCGTGAAATGCTTGAGGATGCTATGGAAAATCCTGAAAAATATCCTCTTTTAACTATTCGTGTATCTGGTTATTCCGTTAGATTCAATCGTTTAACTAGAAAGCAACAAGAGGAAGTTATATCAAGAACTTTCCATGAAAAATTTTAATGGTTAAAGGTAGCATAGCGCAAATAGAGTCCATGGGATTAGTTGATGGGCCAGGCATCCGCACAGTTGTATTTCTTAATGGATGCAAATTACGTTGCATGTTTTGTCACAATCCTGAAATGTTTAAACTAGGAGAATTAAATTATACACCGGGGGAATTATTTAATAAAATACTACGAAATAAACCCTATTTTAAAAATAACGGTGGTGTAACTTTTTCCGGGGGAGAACCATTATTACAATATGATTTTTTAGTTGAAACCTGTAAGCTTTTAAAAAAAGAAAATATTAATATTGCCTTAGATACAGCCGGGGTAGGAAATGGTAATTATGATGAAATTTTAAAATTAGTGGACCTAGTTATATTTGATATTAAGGCTATTGATGATAATAGTTATAAAGAAATTACTGCTAATAATATAAATGAATCATTAAAATTTTTAAAAAGATGCCAAGAATTAAATAAAAAAATGTGGTTAAGACAAGTTATTATTCCAGGTATTAATGATAATGAAGAATATATAAATAGGTTAGTTGAATTTATTAAACCATTAAAAAATATTGAAAAAATTGAATTACTTCCATATCATACTATGGCAAAGGAAAAATACAATAAATTGAACTTGCCATATAAATTAAAGAATACTATTGACATGAATATTGATAGGTGTAAAGAATTAGAAAAACTGATAAGAGAAAAAACGCATATTTATTAGATTATATATGAAAAAGTAACGCTTTTTATTGACAATATTACGTATATAAGGTAAAATTATATTCGTAGTATTAAATGAAGCGTTTTGGAGTAGTACTCAAGAGGCTGAAGAGGCGCCCCTGCTAAGGGTGTAGGTCGGGCAACTGGCGCGCGAGTTCAAATCTCGCCTACTCCGCCATTATAAAAATAACATTGATTTTTCAATGTTTTTTATTTTTTAGGTACTATAAATTTATAAATTACTTAATATAGCTATTTAATATTTATTTGTCTAATATTAGTAAAGACTTAGGAAATTATTAAAAAACAATGATGAAACATTTTTGTATGTTAAAAATTTGACAATTTTATTAAAAGATGCTAGAATACTAACCAATTCTTAAAAAAAGGAGGAAATTTTATGGTTAAGAATCTTGAAAATACTAAAATAGAAAAATTACCTACATCACAACTTGTTTTTTATATGTCAAGTCCAGAATTAGGTAATGGAATTCTTGCATCAAGAATTGAAGCAACTGTTTTTAGTAGATTAACAAAGGAATATAAACTATATCCTAATGTTGCTAGAAAATTTATTGAAAGGGAACAGGAGATAATAAATGTTAGAGGATACAATATAGAAAATTATACTTTCGGCAAAGAAATGTCTTATAATGAACTTTTTAGGATTTTCTACGAGAGTGTTGAATTAATCTCGAGAGTAGTTGAAGTTAAAGCTAATTTTAACACTTTAACGATGAGTGAGATATCAGAATTTTATTATTGGTTTAGTATTTATAAAAATAGCTTTACAAAAAGACAAAAAATGCTTCAAAAAAGTCTTAAAAGCAATGATAAACAGCAAAAGAAAATATTAAAGAGTAATATTCCTTTTCATTCAAAAGAACAAAAGATTAATGAATTGGAAAGACTCCAAAAAATAATGCAAACTCAATGCAGTAATGAGCATTCATTAATTGGATATAACGAAATGTTATTTAATTGTATGTTAAATAAACTAAAAGAAGTAATGAGATATGATGCAAACAAAGATTTAAGAGTATTTTGGACAGCTCTTAAAGAAGCTTTATTAACGCAAAAATCATCCATTCAACATCAAGAAAAAGAACAATTCGGTGATATTAATTTTGATGCATATACATATTATACTACTCTTCCAAGTGAATATAATGTTCGTGGTTATCCATTTTCTAAAAAGAGATAATATTTAAAAAAAGGGACTGTTACAAAATTAAATAATTAATTTGTAACAGCCTCTTTTATTATATTAATCTTTATGCTGTTGGAATTTTTAAAACTTGCCCAATTGAAAGAAGATTACTAGTTAAATTATTAAGTTGTTTTATAGAATTTACATTAGTGTTATATCTATTAGCAATACTCCACAAGCTATCGCCACTTTGAACAGTATAAGTAAGACTTGGTAAACTACCCGTTACATTGGGAATTTTTAAAACTTGCCCGATATTTAATATATCACTAGTCAAATTATTAATTCTTTTAATTTCATTGATATTGGTATCAAATTTATTAGCGATATTCCATAAAGTATCACCACTTTTAACTATATATGTGCCAACTTCAGGAATACTACCATTATTTTCAACATTAGGAATAGTTAAAATTTGTCCAATCGATAATGTATTACTAGTTAAATTATTTAATCTCTTAAGTTCATCTACTGTCGTATTATACCTATTAGCAATACTCCATAAACTATCGCCACTTTTTACAGTATAAGTATTACTAGTACCTTGTTGCGGAATTAATATTACTTGACCAACTGATAGATTATCAGAACTTAAATTATTTAATCTTTTGATACTATCAACAGTAGTATTAAAATCTCTAGCAATTTTGTATAAACTATCGCCACTTTTTACGACATAGGTATTTGAATTTGTTGGTGGAATGAAACCACCCATTTTAGTTGCAATAACGGCATCTACTACTGCATCAACATATTGTCGATAGTTATTTTTTATTCTGTTTAAATCTTGAGCATTATTAATGAAACCATATTCAACAAGTAATGGTTCGGTTTGACCTGTATTTCGGTGAATAAAGTAATAATCTTTTGAACTATCACTTGGTAATCTTCTCTGATAAATCATTCTCTTTTTTTGACCAGCATCACCAAGTGCATTTAAGACATTTTGAGCTAAAGTTGCCTCATTTCTAAGTGCATAAACGACTTCGGCTCCTTCAGCTGTTCCCGTTGTATTAGAATTAAGATGATTTGAAATAACGATGACATTTTTTTTATTTCCAAAAGCATCAAGAATACGTTTTACACGTTCAGTTGGACTAACTGTTTCATCAGTATTTCTAGTAATTGCAACAGGTACTCCTAATTCCTTAAACCGTTCATACATATAGTTTGCTATTTGTAGCGTTAAATCTTTTTCACGATTATTCCCCGAAACAGCTCCAGGATCGCTTCCTCCATGACCGGCATCAACTACGACTGCGAAATCATACATATTTACTCCCCCTCTTAAAATATTTTATGGATAATCGTCAAAATGGTTATTATTATTTATAAAATTATGAATATTTTCTTATCAGCTTGAATTTATTCAATATTTTTAACTAAATCAAAAGTATATCCTTGCTCTTTCATCTGTTTAATAAAATCATCCAATGCTAAATAGTTTCCTTTACTATTGGGATGAAGTAGGTATATCGCACCATTATGGACATGACTAATCATTTCTTGAAGCGCTTGTTCTTTTGTTAACTTATCATCCCAATCTTGATAGGCTGCACTCCAGAAATAGGTTCGATAACCTAAATCCTTTATGATACTTAAACTTCGTAAGCTGTATTCCCCTCTAGGTTCACGGTAAATTCGGTCCATAGGTTCCCCAGTAATAGCTTTAAAAGTCTCTTCTGTTAATGATAGCTCTTTTAAATATTTTTCAAAATTTGAAGAATTAGCCAATGTGGGCATAGATATATGGTTAGCTGTATGATTGCCAATTGAGTGGCCTTTTTCTACCATCTCTTTCATTAATTCTGGATTATTCTTTATAAAGCCGCGACATAAAAAGAAAGTTGCTTTAACATCATTTTGATTTAAAATGTTGACAATTTCTGGCAAGTAAGATTCTAAATTTCCTTCATCAAACGTAAGATATATAATTTTTTCATCATTTCCCATTGCATAGGCATTATACTTTTTTAATTCCTCATTTGACATATCTGTATTAGGTCTCTTACCGTTCCTTTTATTATTAGTTCCCCAACCATGAACTGCATTATCAATTTTATCATAAGATTCTTTATACTCAATCTTATTTGTTTTTTTAATAGTTATAAATCTTTTTGCTTCTACACTATTACCCTTAGAGTTAGTAACATTATATAAAATTTCATAAGTGCCTGGGGTACTATAATCAATACCATTTTTTACAGTGACCTTATTAGTTATATCACCATCTGTTTCATCATATGCTGAATATCCGGGTTCAACAAAGTCTTGTGGCAAATCGATATCCATAATATTTTTTCCATCAAGATTAATAATTGGATAATCATTAACTGGTTTATTTTTTTTATTATTAAATTTATAAAATAAAAAAATACTAATGCCTAATATAATTATACAAATAAATAAAATAATATATAATTTTTTCTTTTTCATTATATAGTCTCACCTATCTTAATTATTTTAGTTTTAAAACTAAGTTATCAATAAATTATATTTAATTTAGACAAAAAAAGACACAGTAATTTACATTATTATTTATACTGTGCTGATATGTAAAGAAAATCGTTTATTATTAAACTGAATTATACTAAGAAAATGTAAAGTACTATTAGTTAATAATATCACTATAAAAAGTAATATATTCGAGGAATAATTAAACACATGTAAATATATATTTGTTATAATAACATATTTTCTATTTTTAAGATTTCGACATTAAATAATTTACTATATTCTTTATATCTATTTTTACAATATTTTAATTCATCTAATAATGATTTCAAAAATTCGATTCGTTCTTTATTGCAATTAATATTAAATAATTTCATGTTAATTGTATTTTTAATTACAGCTATTTTATAATTTTGATATTGCTTAATATTCATGCTACAAATATTATTTTGCTTCATGATATCATAAATTGTATCTAATTCTTCCAATAATTTTAAACATTCTAAAATTTCATTAGTTTTTAGATTATCTAAATTTCTTTTTATTGCGTTAAATTTATAATTTAAGTATTCTTCATCATCTAAAAGTTTATTCATTATAATATTCCACCTTACTAAAATTTCAAAATATTGCTGTAATAATAATAACAAATTTTTTTATTTAATCATTGTTATCTCTAACAAATTGTCTATATTAATACGCGAAATGATAAAAATATTTTATTTCTGTCGAAAAATGTCGAATTACGTTATTGTTGCTAGTTGACTTTTAATGCTATTATTGATATTATAACGTTAAAAAAGTTAGGTGAGGGAAATGAGAGTAAACAATGGGAAATATCATGCCAATAAAAATAACGAATTAAAACAAAAGCTTAATAAAATTAGACAATATACAGATGGCAATCAATTTTCAATCGCATTACAGTTATTAAATGAATTAAATGAAGAATTTTCAAATAATCCTTATTATATATTTGAGATGGGTATTTATTATTATAGATTACGCGATTATGATAAAGCCTTAGAATATTTTGAAAGTTTAGAAAATAGTAAAAATAAATATCATGCTATTTATTATATAGGAGTTATTAAATTGCAAAAAAAAGATTCTGATGGTGCTATAGAAGAATTTACAAAAATAATAGAATCTGATCATCCAAACAAAGAATATGCCCAAATTGAAATAGCAGAAGTTTATAGACACAAAAGAGAACATGATAGGGCACTTGAATCATTGTCGGAGGTTATTGAACGGGCAATTGCAAATGATAATCAGCGAATATATATTACTGCCATAATAAATAAAGCTGGCGTATTAATGGATAAAAAAGAGTATGATATGGCTAGAGATTTAGTTAATAGCGTGTTAGGCCAAATTAAAAGAAGGGATTTACTCAATAAAGCTATATATGCCTTAGCTAATATCGAGTATGAGAACGAGGAATTTGATAATTGTCAAAAATATTTAAATAAAATTAGTGATGACTATATACCCAAAAAGATGCTAGAAGCGAAACTTTTATATATGCAAAATAATTATGTTAAAAGTAAAAGTATTTGTCAATCATTATATGATGATCCATATTTTTATTTAGATGCTTATGCATTAAATGCTAAAAATAATATTGGATTAAAATTATATGACGAGGCTAAGCAAGAATTAGAAAAAGTCATTCACAAAGATAAAATTAACAGTATTTTATATTATGATTTAGGATTGTTACATTTTCAAAGACAGGATTTTGAAAAATCACTTGAATATTTTGAATATATAATTGAAAATATTTCTTATATGAAGAATTCAGCCATTCAAAAAAGTATCTATGCTAACATAAAATTAAAGCGAATACAAGCTGCTTATGATCTATATATAAAGTTTGTTGAAAATGATATTTTTAAGGATGATCCTAAAAAAGAAATTCAATTAAGAGCTTACTTTAGTAAATATATTCCCGAATGTCAACCCTGTGTAAGTAATTTCTATAGTTATAAACAAATAAGTGATTATAATGAAGAGGAAGCACTTAGTCATATACGTAAGCACCACTATGATATTAACCAAGCTGATAAAGAAAGACATACTTTATTTTCAAACGAGATTAATATAAGACAATTATTTAATTCCGTTAAAAACAATATTTCTCAAGAAAATTTTTATGACAATAATTTTTTTGATGAATATGTAATCAAATATAGTGATTGCACACTAGATATTGACAATTCAATGAAAGAATTGAAAGTTATCACCATTCCAAATACTAATGATATTATAACAATGTATCCTTGTAGAGTTTATGAAACGGCTATTGGAAATAAAGAAGAATTTGTTGGCAAACCATATGTCAAAGTATCGCAAGTCGATAAATTTAAAAAGAGATATGGAATGAAATAAAGAATTATATGTATAATAATATTGACTAATTCTTTTTTTATCGATATAATATGAATATATGAACACATAAACATATATAAGGAGGGAATATGAAACTACATAGCAAAGACTTATTAGTAGGGTTAAGTGAATTTTTTAAAATTTTTGGCGATGCGACGCGACTTAGAATTTTAGATGTTTTATTAAATGGTGAAAAATGTGTTAATGAAATATCCGAAACGTTAAATGTTAGTCAATCAGCTATTTCGCATCAACTTAAGAATCTTCGGACTTCTAACTTAGTAAAAACAAAAAAACTAGGTAAAATAGTTAAATATTCAATCGCCGATAATCATATTAAGATTATTTTAGAATATGGACTAGAACATATTATGGAAGAGGTAAAAAATGAAAAAATTTAATTTTGAATTTTTTAAGATTATGATTAGTACCATAATTTTTATTATAGCGGTATTTTTAAAGAATAATAATATATTATTTATATCATTATTAGTTATTAGTTATGTTATTGTATCAAATGAAATGTATATTAAGGCTTTAAAAAATATTTTAGTAGGTGAAATTTTTGATGAAAATTTTCTTATGATTATTGCTACATTAGGTGCCTTTTACATTGGAGAATATGAAGAGGCTTTAATGGTAATGTTACTATTTAATTTAGGTGAATATTTATCTGATAAAGCGGTTGATAATTCTAAAGAATCAATTACTAAATTAATGGATTTAAGAAGTGATACAATTAATTTAAAAATTGGTGATGATATTAAGAATATAAATATTAAAGATGCGAAATTAAATGATCTTTTTATTGTCAAACCTGGCGAAAAGATTGGTTTAGATGGGATTATTATTGATGGGGTTAGTAATGTTGATACATCTAGTTTAACAGGTGAGTCTATTCCTAGGAATGTTAAAAAAGATATGTGTGTTTTAAGTGGAACAACTAATTTAGATGCCGTTTTAACTATTAAAGCTACTTCAACTTACAAAACAAGTACAGCTACGAAAATAATTGAGTTAATTGAATCATCCGATGCTAAAAAAGCCAAGACCGAAAAATTTATTACAAAATTTTGTAAAATATATACACCAATCGTTGTTATTAGTGCTGTTCTTTTAACTTTGATTCCTTTTATGCTAGGTGGATCTTTAAATGATTGGCTATATAAATCTTTAGTTTTTTTGGTTACATCTTGTCCATGTGCTCTTGTTATTTCTGTTCCATTAGGTTATTTTGCCGGAATTGGTAGAGCTAGCAAAGAGGGTATTTTAGTAAAAGGTGGCAATGAACTTGAAAACCTTTCTAAAATTAAAACAATCGTGTTTGATAAGACAGGGACAATTACTAAAGGAAATTTTGATGTAACAAAAATTCATAGTATTGATATAAATGAAGATGCTTTGTTAGAGATTGCTGCATATGCTGAATTTTATTCTAATCACCCAATCGCCAAATCGATTTTAAAAAGATATTCTAAAGAAATAAATAAAAATAAAATAAACGATTTTAAAGAAATAAGTGGTAAGGGTATATCCGTTAAAATTGATGATGATAGTTTATTAGTTGGCAATTATAACCTATTAATTTCTAATAATATTGATGTGTCCAAAATAGACGAAATTGGAACGATTGTATATATTGCTAAAGATAAAAAATATTTAGGTTATATTGTTATTACTGATGAGATAAAAGAAGAAGCTAATAATTTAGTTAAATCTTTAAAAAAAGAAGGAATAATCAAAATTATTATGCTTTCAGGTGATAATAAAGAAACCGTCGAAAAAGTTAGTTCTAAATTAGGATTTAGTGAATGTTACTATGAAATGTTACCAATTGATAAAGTGAATAAAGTTACTAATTTTAAAAAAGAAAATTTTACTGCCTTTGTTGGCGATGGCATTAATGATGCGCCCGTTATGAAAATAGCTGATTTAGGTATTTCAATGGGTGGAGTTGGAAGTGATGCAGCGATAGAGGCGTCAAGTATTGTTTTAATGACCGATAATTTAGATAAGATAAGTGATTCGATAAAAATATCTAAAAAAACGAATAAGATTGTTCATTTTAATATTGTTTTTGCCCTTATTGTTAAGTTTATATTTCTTCTTTTAGGGACATTAGGGTATTCAAAAATTTGGTATGCGGTTATTGCTGATGTTGGTGTTACCTTATTACTTGTTTTAAATTCCCTAAGATTAATTATTAAAAGCAAATAAGTTAAGTTAATTCTTAATTTGTTTTTTTTGTAAAAAATTTATTGACAGCGAACCTACTTTCTCATAATAGTTGTTAACAGATAAATAATAATACGCTTGTGACTTAATTTATAAGAAGGGGAGATATGAAATGAAAAATGAAATAATATTATTTGAAAATCAAAATGTTAAATTAGAAGTTAATATGAAAGATGAAACGGTTTGGTTAAATACGAGCAAATGGCTTTATTATTTAATAGAGACTACAAAACTATTAGGAAACATATTAACTCAGCCTTAAAAGAGGAATTGGATAACTCAACTATCGCAAAATTTGCGACACTTCAAAAAGAAGGAAATCGTGATGTAAATTGTGAGATTGAATATTATAATCTTGTTATAAAATATGTACGAAAGTGCCAAAATTATATAAATTATTACAAGACTAAAAGAGGTCGAATGAATGAAATTTTTTCCACCCTTAGGTAGGAATATT
>JAAWGF010000040.1 GCA_022795155.1 Bacilli bacterium
TGTTGGTCCAGTAGGCCCAGCAATAGTACTAGGGGCACCAGCTGGCCCAGTAGGTCCAGTAGGCCCAGTAGCGCCAACTAATCCTTGAGGTCCAGTAGGTCCAGTAGGTCCTGTTGCTCCAGTTGGACCTCCAGCTGGTCCAGTGGGTCCAGTAGGCCCAATAATTGAACAACAATCTGGTTTAAATTTTTGATCGTGTTTTATTTTTTTTAATGCTTCTTGATAGGTACAATTATTATTTTCGTTTGGGCAATTATTCATTATTTTCCTCCTTTTCATTATATTTTATGAGCAAATAGGAAAAACGGGTACGATACAAACACATTTTTAATATATAAATTTTTGATCGATTTTTAATACATTTGAATTTCTTGTAAGTAGTATAAATTTTTGATATACTCAATATAGATATTTATTAGAAAGTATATATTTATATTTTTAATTATTAAGTATAACCTAAAATTAAATTAATACAAAATTATATATGGGAGGAAATAAATGAAAATAATTTTTAATGTTGAAGGTATGCACTGTGATGGGTGCAAGAAAACTATTGAGAATGAATTAAAAACGTATAAGGACATTATTAATGTAAGTGCTTCCTTACTCGAAAAGGAAGTTACTATCATGTGTAATGATGGTGTTAAAATAAAAGAATTAGAGAAAAGAATAAAAAAAGCTGGTTTTAAACCTATTGGAATAATAAATACTGAGGAATAGTTATGCAGAAAATATTGTTAAGTATTGAAGGAATGAGTTGTAGTGCTTGTTCTAATGGTTTGGAAAAATATCTAAATAGGCAAACTGGTATTAAAAAAGCAAATGTAAACCTTGTTATGGCAACAGCAAGTATTGAATATTCTGATAGTTTAAAAGTTTCTGATTTGGAAAAGTTTATTGAAGAAGCTGGGTTTAAATCGTTAGGTTTAGTTAAATTAGATGAAAATAATACCAAAATTAGTGTGTTTCCATTTTTAATTTATGGTCTTTTAGCTATTTTACTTATGTATGTTTCTATGTCACATATGTTTCACTTACCAGTTATGTCAATTTTAGATATGGAGACTTATCCTATTAATTATAGTATCTTTTTAGTAATATTGACACTACCGTTTTTAATTTATGGATTTGATATTATTAAAAATGGTATTAAAAACTTGATTCATAAAATGCCTAATATGGATACATTAGTTGGCCTTGGTGTCCTTAGTAGCTCTTTATATAGTTTATTTGGCGTAATTATGGTTTTATTAGGGTTTACTGAATATGTTGAAAATTTATATTTTGAATCAACTGTGTTTGTTATTTATTTTATAAAATTAGGGCGCTTTATCGATAAAAGTAGTAAAGAAAAAACGAAGGACGCAATAAAAAAATTAGTTACGATTACCCCAAAGACAGCTAAAATAAAAACAGAAGATGGATATTGTGAGATTACTATTGATGAAGTCAAAAAAGGTGATATTTTGTGCGCCTTTGCTGGCGATAAAATTGCGGTTGATGGCATGATTGTTGACGGTGAGGCACATTTAGATGAATCTTTTATTACAGGAGAAAGTAATCCAGTTAAAAAGGGAATAAATGATCCTATTATTGCTGGATCATTAAATTATGATAATTTAATCTTTTATAAGGCCGAAAGAATTGGAAAAGATTCAACGATTTCAGAAATTGTTCAGTTAGTTGTTGAAGCGACTAATACAAAAGCTCCAATATCATTACTAGCCGATCGGATTAGTAATTATTTTGTTCCTATTATTATAATAATTGCCGTTTTAACATTTTTAGTTTCTTTATTTTTAGGTCTTTCATTTTCTATTAGTTTGACTCGTTTTGTTACGGTTTTAGTTGTGGCTTGTCCATGTGCTTTAGGGCTTGCAACACCACTTGCGATTGTTGTTAGTGAAGGCATGTGTGCGAAAAATGGGATATTGGTTAAAAAAAGCGAAACATTAGAACTTTCTAGTAAAATAGATACAGTTGTTTTTGATAAAACAGGAACATTAACAAATGGAAATTTAACCATTTCCAAAATATTTAATTATTCTGAGTATTCAGATAATGACTTACTTTCTATTTTGGGAAGTTTAGAATATTCGATAGCGCATCCTATTGCTAGAGGAATTATAAAATATATTGAAGAACATCATATTGAATTTGATAAAAATGTTAAGGTAGAAACTTTAGTAGGATTAGGATTAAAAGGTACAATTGAAAAAAAGGATTATTATATTGGAAATGGTAAAATATTAAAAAAATTTAATATTGATAATAAATATTTAAGTGATGAAAAAAAACTAACTGCTGATAGAAATAGTATTGTTTATATTGTGCAAGATAGAAGTATTATTGGTCTAATAGGTGTTAAAGATACAATTAGAAAAACAGCTAAAGGTACAATTGATAGTTTAAAAAAATTAAATATAGATGTCGTTATGTTAACTGGTGATAATAAAGAAACCGCTTTAAAAGTTGGTAGAGAACTAGAAATTGAAAAGATTATTTCTGATGTTGTACCAAAACAAAAGGCTGATTTTATAAAGAGTCTTAAAGAAAACGGAAAAAAGGTTATGATGGTAGGGGACGGAATAAATGATGCACCTAGCCTTACTTTAGCGGATATTGGCGTTTCTATAACTGGTGCTACTGATATTGCGTCTTCTTCAGCCGATGTTATTTTAATGAATGATGATTTATTTAAAATTGTTGATTTTATATATATAGGTAAAAAGACGATTAGCAATATTAAACAAAATTTATTTTGGGCTTTCTTTTATAATATATGCATGATACCACTTGCTATGGGAGTATTTATAAATTTAGGTCTTAAAATTAATCCAATGATTGCTTGTATAGCAATGATATTAAGTAGTTTATTTGTTATTTTTAATGCTCTACGTTTAAAAAGTATAAGGTTGAAAAATTTTTAAATATAAAATATATTTGTTAATTAAATTGAAATAATGTTATAATGACTATAAGGAGGTTTTAAGAGTGTTAGATGATGAAAGAGATTTAGATGATAGTGCTATGTTTGAGGCATTTAATGATGAAGAAAGCTTAGAAAATGTAGGGAATATTTTAAAAAGAATGTTTTATGGTGAACCGGTTAATAAAAATCCGTTAACAGAAATACCTAAACCAGAAATGGTACTTTATCATATCCATGATCATTATTTTGATACACTAGATGATTTAAAAAAATATTGTAGTAGTGAAGGTATATCATTTACTGATTTTGATATAGTAAGTTATTTACGAACTTGTTGTGGTCGTAGTGATGTTATAATGAAAAAATATCATGATGATAAAATTATATTTTGGACAGCTGTTGATGAAGATGGCTATAGTATGTATAACATTGAAAGAAGCATGTATCGTGGTGAATTTGTTTGGGAATACAATCATGGAAATATTAACTATATATATAAGTTATTTAGAGATAGGGGAATTGTTTTCCAAAATGATATATATGCTAAAATCGATAGACAAAATCAAGCATTGTATGAATATTGTAAAAAGTATAAATTATTTAATTATAAATAATGGGGGAATTTAAATATGGAAAATTATAATTTAGATAAATATTTTGGAACTACTAATAAGGGTGAGCTTGCTTATTATAGTCCAAGAGCTCTTATAGTAATTTTAGAAGGTGAAATGGGTAAGTGTTTTGGTGATATAAAAAAATTTGCTGAAAATTCGAGTATTAGTATTACAAGTGGACAAATCGTTGAATTTTTAAATAAAACGTTTGAACAAGAAAAACCTGAATTAAAGGCAAAAATTGATAATCGTAAAAAAGTAGTGCCAAGTGGGAAAATATTATTTGGTGAAGAACAAATTGAATATATTAAGAATTCTAGTGAAGAATTTGATGATAGTATTAGTACTTCAAAATATGCCTTCACACCATATTCGTTAGAATATTTTAAACAGTATACATCAATATTAAAATCAAAATTGTTTTTACTTTTAAATATAATTGAGGCTATTAGTAATAATAAAAGTAATTTAGTTTCAGAGCAACTTAGTAATTTAGATATTAATTTAGATAGTAATGGTGATATCTTAAAAGAAGATATTACACGTTTAATTTTACCGACAATTTATAATCTAAATGCACTAGAAGCAATAGTAAGTGAAGGAAATAAGGTTGAAACATATTTAGAATTTAAGTTATCAAAGCTGAACTTATATAAGCGAGGAATTTCGGTGGGTGGATTGTATCCCTCATCATCTATTCAAGTAAAAAATATAGATGGTAATCATAGTTTAGGGAATGTTCCACTTTCTAAAAATCAAAAAAATGAATTAAATAACAGTTTAAGTAAAAGTATGAAGAAGACAGCGAAATTAATAGTAGATCTCTTTGATTAGTATTTATATTTTAATTTATAAATAATTTTTAATGATAGTATGTCTAATATAATATTTAAAGAAAGTGATTGATAAAATGACGATAGAATTTAAAGAAGAACAAATTTTAAAAAGGGAACAATGTAGAAGAGAACCATATATAGGTTATTTTGCTCCAGACGGTAAACTTATAGATTATAATATTCTATTAGGTGGAGAAGGTCATGATGATTGGAGTAATCCTGTATCATGGGCTTTTTTATCATGGATTAGTTATATAATTAAGGGTACTTCAATTAAAGAATTAAAAGAATGGGCAATTGACTATGATATGGTTATAAATAATCAGTATCCGGGCATTGATGAATGGGTTAAAAGAGGCTATGGAATAGATTATGATTTTAACTATGAAACAATGGAAATATTTTTAGGAAATTTAAATAATCAAATTGCTTATATTGAAGATTTATATAATTCTGCTATAAAATTTAACTATGAATATGATTATTTTGTAGATGATTATAAAAAGTTTGAATATAAATTATTGTTATTTTTTAAAAAGGCTTATAAAAATGGTAAATTTTTTGAATCTATACAAAGAAAAATAACAATTGAAAATCCGGAAATTATTAAAGAGAGATTAAAAAGTTTATATAGTGAATGTAATTTATCTATGGACGTTGAACGAGAATACTGTAATTATTTAACTAGAGAATTACTTTCTTATTTCAAAGATATTTGTGTTCAATATTTAGGTTATGATTCTATCGAAAGATTTAAACCAAATGGTACTAAAATAAAAATACCTTATTATTATGAAGATTATAATTATGATTTTTTAGCTAATCCTAGAGTAATTACTAGTTCATATTTAAATATAAATGAACGATATTATAATTATTTATTAATGAATTGGGAAGTACATAGACTACCAAGATATAATTATAATGAAAAAACAGGTATATATGAAAAAGAATCTGAATTTTTTACTTATTATCAAAGTGAAAAGGAAAGAAATTTAGAGTTCGAAATCAAAAATATAAAGAAAATTGTTCCCATAAAAGAAAGATATAAATATTTTCGATAATGTTAAATTATAATGTAATTTTAAATATCTAATTTTTGTTAGATATTTTTTAATATTAATAAATATAAAATAATTATTATAAAAAATGGTTTTTTTACTGTATTTATGTTAAAATTATTTTAGTAATAATAGTTCGTTTTAGGGGGTTATTTAAATGTTTAAAGATAATATAAAAATAATCAGTGATTTTTTTAAATTAGTCAAGGGTAGTAAATTGTGGATAACCCTATTATTTTTAGGTTCTATTTTAGCTCATTTATCAAGTTTATTAATACCTGTTTTTACATCAAATATTGTCTATTATGTAACTGATATGAATGCGAGTGCTACTTATTTTAATATATTATGGCTATTATTAACTTATATAGCCTATAATTTTTTTTGGTATTTAAATTACGTATCATATTCTTATAATTTTAAATATAGTTATCGAAAATTACGTGAGTGAATGATTGATAAAATATTTACTTATGATGCCGATTTTACCGATAAGATATCTAAAGGTACTATTTTGAATACTGTTAATGCTGATGTTGGACACTTAGCAGAAATGATTGATAATGTTTGTGAAATTATGGTAGTTTTTGTTAAGGTTATTATTATGATATTTATTTTTTTAAAAACGAATATTTTGATTGGGCTACTTGTCTTATTATTAGAATTTACATATTTAAAAATTTTTGATTATTGTAATGTTAAAAGTACAAGGTATTTGATGGGTCAACAAAAGTATAGAGATAAACTTACTGATAATTTACAACAGATATTAAATGGTTTAGGAGAAATTAAATTATTTAATATTTATGGTAAAATGAAACATAATTTTAGTGTTATTGCTACTAAGTGGCAAGAGCAATACATGGGTAAGAGAAAATACTATAATATTCGATTAAGTTTACTACCATTTGTTATTCATATTGGGAAGGTGAGTTTATACGCCATTTTAGTTTATTTAGTTTTAAAAGGCGAATATAAAGTAAATATGTTAGTATTATTAATCACTTATTTTGAAAATATAATGAGTAACACAAAGGATTTAATGGGCTATTCTAGACAAATTAGGGAATGGTCAATCTCTATTACGAGAATTAATAAAATTTTAAATTATTCAAGTAATGAACAAATTGAATTTGGTATAAATGAAAATGATTATATTAATGGTTTAGTCGAATTTCAAAATGTTGATTTTTCTTATAAATCGAAAAATAGAGGCAATATTCAAAATATTAGTTTTAAAGCAGAACCCAATAAAATTACCGCTTTAGTAGGACATAGTGGTAGTGGCAAAACAACTATTATTAATTTACTATTGCGTAAATATAAAATAGATGGCGGACAAATTTTAATTGATGGTGAAAGTATTTATAATTATTCTAAAAACATTTATTCTAAAAATGTTGTTGGTGTTAATCAATCGCCTTTTATTTTTACAATGAGTATTAGAAAAAATTTAAGTTTGATTGATTCTAATGTTGATAATCAAATTGAGGCATGTAAAAGAGTTGGTATTCATGATTATATTATGAGGTTACCTAAGGGTTATAATACGATATTAACCGAAAATGCCACTAATTTTTCTGGTGGTCAAAGGCAGTTATTAGCCATTGCTAGAACTTTGTTATCTAAAGCCGAAATACTAATTTTTGATGAAGTAACGAGTTCATTGGATACTTTATTAGTAGAAACCCAGGCCCTGCCGGATGGCGGGGGCAGCCTGACGGCGTCGCTGAACCTGCGGCTTCAGGAGGAGGCGGAGGCCCGGACCGTCCACATCCCGGCGGGAG
>JAAWGF010000012.1 GCA_022795155.1 Bacilli bacterium
TTTTCAAAATTTCACTTTGTGAAATCTTTTTGGCGTGGGATTTTTTCCTATTTATATCTTTCTATTAAAAAGTACTTGACTTTTAATAGTTAGACTCCTCCTAAATTTATAACGTTAATATAATTATAACAAAAAATTGACAATTTATAAAAAAAATGTTAAAATACAACCCATATTAAAAACACAAGGAGGAAAAAAATATGTTTTTAAATATTAATTTTAATCCAGAAATAGAAAAAACTATTCTTTTAAGTAAACCACTTACAGATTGGTTCGCTAAAAATCAAAATACTATGGCATATTTTGAATTAATCCATATGGGATGTTTACATTTTGAAGAAAGTAGTATGGCCTCAAATGATATTCGTGTTTTAGGTAGAATGGCGAATGCGGCTCTAACTTGTTTAGAAGGAGAATTTCAATTAACCCAAGAAGAAAGAGCATCAAAAGCAGCACAAGCCATTGCCATAATATATGAGTCAGAAAAAGAAGACCTAAATGAAACATCACAAGAGCTTTATTCAATAAATGTAGAGGGTTTAGAAAAAGATGAAACACAAGAAATTGTAATTAAAAAAGTTTTATCAAAACATAATGGTATAAAAAATAGAAGACCTGGTAAAGGACATAGAAGACATTAAGCAAGTAATTCTTGCTTTTTTTGTACAATATAGTTTTGCATTATTAAAAATATACAAATAATAATCAAGTATATTTGATACTAAATTCCTTCACACTTATCTATTATTAACAATAGAATAGATAGAAAGGAGATTTTATGAATACTATTGATAAAAACTTTTTTAACTTAGTTAATACAATAAAAAAGCAAAGTTTAGAGGAAGTATATAGTCATATTAAAAATTGCTTTGATAAAATACATCCAAGTATTCAAGCATCGTTAGAAGATTACTTTAAAAAATTTGATTATTGGGGAAAACTAATTATAGCTGAAAATAATTTTGAAGAATTACATAATCGAGCTGAATCATTAAAAAATCATATTGAAGATTATATCTTTTTATATAACAGATTAGAAGACTATCGCTCAAAAAAATTACTATTCGCTATATTAAATAATTGGTATAATTTTGATTTTGAAACCCTAAAAACTAGTAATGAGACTAATTATTTACACTATTTTGATGCCGATATTGTCAAATGTAGTAAAGAAGAGATAATTGTTGACTTAGGAGCTTATATTGGTGATACCGTCATCGATTATTTAAATACTTATGGATTAGACCAATATAAAAAAATATACTGTTATGAAATTACTGACGAAAGTTTTGAATATTTAAAAATTAATTTAACTAATTATCCAAATATAGAATTCGTAAAAAAAGCGGTAGGAAACGAAATTGGTAATTTATATATAAATAAAAGCTCTGTTGATAATTCGGCTAATACAATTAGTGATAAAGGGGAAACTGCTATTCCAGGTACCACTTTAGATGATGACATAAAAGACAAAATAACGATGATAAAAATGGATATTGAGGGCTATGAGCAAAAAGCTTTAGAAGGATGTAAGCAGCACATTATAAATGATCACCCTAAACTATTAATTTCTGTTTATCATAATCATGAAGATTTATGGAAAATTCCAAAAATGATTAACGAAATGGATAATTCATATAAATTTTATTTACGCTATTACGGTAATAATATTTTCCCAACTGAAATTGTTTTAATTGCCATCTAAAAAAGTTTGACTTTGATCAAACTTTTTTATTATTAATCTTTTTTAGAAAATTCTACTTTTCTAATTAGCTTACTATCTACTATATCTAAATCAAAATACTCGCGCTCTAAATCATTTGTTAGAGTCTCTAGCAACTCATTTATTTTTTGAGATACTTCTTGAGGTATACTAGAACTATAACTATAATACATGGAACTTATAATATTATACATGGTTAAAACAAATTCATTCGTTTCAATCTCTTTAATCATTTTCATTATTGATATCCTTTCTATAATTATATTGATATATTAAATAGATTTGTAATCATATTCATCAATAAACTTTTTCAATATAATTATAACACAAAATAGCAATTCATATAACTGCAAATAGCAAATAGCGTATTTTCCTCTATATTAATGTAAAAATTAATATAGGTGATACAAATGATGAACTTTTCAAGATTAAAAAGTATTAGAGAAGATAATGATCTAAGCCAAAAGGAAATGGCTTATATACTAGGTATAACCCGTTCAACTTATTCGCTATGGGAACTAGGAATTAACATTATTCCATTACAAGATTTGTGCAAATTCGCATATCATTTTAACGTGACTATGGACTATGTATTAGGATTAACAACCAATAAAAACAGTCAAAATATAATTAATAAAATTGACTTTAAAGTTATTGGAAATAATATAAAAACATTACGAATTAAAAATAACTTATCACAAGAAAATATTGCTAAAATATTAAATGTTACACAGGCATGTATAGCTAAATATGAAAAAGGTATAATTTGTATTTCAACTACTAACCTATATAAATATTCAAAATTATTCAAAGTACAAATTAATTACTTATGTAATCAAAATAAAAACTAGATGTCTAGCTTTTATTCATATTATCTATTTTTTACAATATCCCATATCAGTATCTTCAAATGAGAACTCACTAATAGTTCCAATCGGAAGTGGAGTAAATCCTAAAGCATTCCTCTTCATCAACTTTAGTTCAAGGCATTTTATATTATTACATAATTTAATAACATTATCCGATAAAATCAACTTATTATTTTTTTGATTAATTTGGGCAACAGTAACACTTAATCCATATATTGAATTTGATACTTCATATAATATAATTAATTTCTTATCATTAGATAAAGGTTCATCCTTTAAACTTTTTTCTATTTCTTGATTAAAATATTGCACAATCTTTTCCATTTTATTTCCCCCTAAAAACCATTTAATATTCTTTTATTAAACACATCTACACAGTTAAATCAATTAAATATTCAATTACCAATTTAGAAAATTTATAATAGAAAATTTACTTTAACTATATCGATTTTGAACTTATTTCATAGATTTTATTAAATAAATAAAAACTAAAATTCTCTATTATAATATAAGAAAAATAATGATTATTTTGACATATTTCAACTACAATAATCATCAATACCATAATTTAATAATAATTTAAATATATAAAATCATTATTCATATTATTTTATGTTTTAATGTAGTTGTTTCAATTTAGCTCTACTCTCTTTTTTTAATTTTATTAATTTCTCTTGCAATATACCCGTAATGGTTGAAACTATATCTAAAGCATAAGTCTCATCTAAACCATACTTTACATAGGCGCCTATAATATAAAAGTTAATTACTATTTGCTCATAATCACGAGCTTTATAATTTTCGTGTAAATAAGAAACTTCCTCTTCATACATTGCTTTAATAGAACTATGACACTTAATTAATTTTTCTATAGAATATTTTTCATGAAATGAATTAAATTGACTTGTACCATGCACTAGCACAACATAAATAAACAAATCATGTAACAAATAATCTCCAGATATATCTGTTTCTTCAATACCAAAATCTTCACCTAAAGCACGCATTTTAGATATATACTCATCGGCTAATTTTTTTAGCCTCTTCATATGTAGGTCTCTTATAAATCATAAAACTTCTCATCCCCAATTCAATAACTAACAACGTCTTTTCTAATTAAACCTTATAATTAATTTGTATCAATAATCTTATAAAGAATAGGGTCTAAATAATTTATCTAAACTCCATTAATTTGGAGTAATATTCACTTGGCAGGGGTGGCAGGAGTTGAACCCACATGAACGGTTTTGGAGACCGTCATTCTACCATTGAATTACACCCCTAATACATTCACTAAATATTCATTCATGAATAAAATATAGAGAAAAAATATTAACATAGTTATTGTAACATTGTTGTTTTATTTTTGCAAGTACTTTAATGATTTTTAAGCATTAAATAAAAGGGGGAAAATAATAAATGATTATTAAATATACAACTAAAGAAAGAGATTTATTATCAAGACTAATGCGAGCAGAAGCCGTTGGTGAAGGCGATTTAGGAATGTTAATGGTTGGAAATGTTGGTGTAAACAGGGTTTTAGCCTCTTGTCTAACATTTCAGAATATCAAAACAATTTCTGAAATGATTTATCAGAATCCGGGTGGCTTTTCGGGAAAAGATAGCCCATTATTTTTTAGTAATCCAACTACAAAAGAAAAAAGATTAGCCGATCGTGTATTAAGAGGAGAATATTACCATCCTGCTACTAACGCTTTATGGTTCTATGCGCCAAAAACCGGTGAATCATGTAAAACAACTTGGTGGGACCAAGACTTATCAGGAAGATATAAAAATCATTGTTTCTATCAACCAGATTCTGGAGCTTGTATTGAAATTCATTAAAAAAACAGTTTAATATATTTAACGAACAAAACTTAAATATATCATAACTGTTTTTTATTTACTAAGTGGTATCTTTATTGTTTGACCAATACTTAACAAGTTACTTTTTAAATTATTATAATTCATTAATTCTTGAGCAGTATAGCCATATCTTCTGCCTATCGTATATAAATTATCTCCACTTTTAACATTATATTCAATGTAATTATTTTGACTATTTGTTGCTGATATTGGAATTTTTAAGGTTTGACCTATATCTAATAAATTACTTGATAGATTATTATAATCTTTAAGTTGTTGAGCAGATACGCCATATTGCTTACCAATTGAATATAGACTATCATTTGGTTTAACTGTATATGTTATATAATTAACTTGTTCTAAATTTGAAGATGACTTAGGTATCTTAATAACTTGCCCTATGCTCAATACCGTATTATCAAGGTTATTATAGTCAATCAATTCTTGGACTGTAAAGCCATACTTTTTACCAATTGAGTATAAACTATCGCCACTCTTAACAATATAATCTATATAATTATCAGTAGGTAATTGCTCATTAGCTACTATTGGTATTCTAATTGTCTGCCCAATTTGTAAAACGTCACTAGTCAAATTATTATAATTTTTAAGTTCTTGTACAGTTAAATTATTTTTTTGCGCAATGCTATATAGACTGTCACCTGATTTAACAGTATAATTAATATAATGTTTTTGGTCAGTATCTGTACTAGACTTTACATGGATTTTTAATCTTTGCCCTATACTTAGCGTATTAGTAGTCAAGTTATTAGCATTCTTTAATTCATTAACAGTAATTCCATATTTTTTTGCTATACTCCAAAGGCTATCGCCTGACTTAACGATATAATAATCTGAAGTACCAGGTACCGCTATATTTTTATATTCCAATATAGCATTTACAACAGCCTCCGCATACTTTTTGTAATCATTTTTCAATTGATTAACATCATCACCCGTACTATCAAGAAATCCATATTCAATTAGTACCGGCTCAGTTACTCCTGTATCCCGATGGATAAAGTAATAATCTTTTGATGTGTCTGATGGTAATCTTCTTTGATATGCTTTCCTTATATTCTGACCAGATTTTTCTAATTCATCTAAAATTAAATTAGCAAGCTCATTATTATTTCTAAGTGCATATACTACTTCCGCACCATCTCCACCTCCTGCATTTATGTGATTAGACACAACAATTACATCTTTATTATTCCCAAAAGCCCCTAATATTCTGTTCACTCTCTCAGTTGGTGAAACTGTTTCATCAGTAGTCCTTGTCATCTTAACATTAACACCCTTATCTTTTAATAAATCATACATATATTCTGAAATAGCTAAGGTTAAATCTTTTTCAATTATACCATTACCACTAGAACCCAGATCCTCTCCACCATGACCGGCATCTATTACAACTTTTAAATCATTCATATTTTACCTCCTAAAATAATTTTATGTTTATCATTGAGAAAGGTGCCCATTTAAAAACATAATTATATATTTAAAAATCTAAGAATAACAAAAAAACCAAAAACTAATTTTGGTTTTTATTCTGCACTTTTATCCAATTTAACATTAACATCTTTTATTTTCCCAGAACGATATACTTTAATTTTGATAGTGTCACCAACATTATATTTATACAACAAAAATCTCAAATGAGCAGAATCTTCAACTTCTACATCATTGACTTCTAAAATAACATCACCTTTTTGTAACCCTGCTTCTTTTGCAGGATATCCGTCTTCAACACTAGCAATAACAGCTCCTCTATTTACATCTTCATCAATTGTTATTTTATGATAATAAAGAGTATAAGTATTTGTTGCATCTATCAAAGAAACACCTAATACAGGACGTAACACCTTTTCTCCCTTTTCCAATTTATCAATAGCAGACATAGCAATTTCAATTGGAATAGCAAAACCCATGCCTTCAATCTCATCTTCAACCAATTTCATTGAATTTATACCTATAACTTCACCTTTCATATTTACCAAAGGTCCACCACTATTACCTGGATTAATCGCTGCATCAGTTTGTAATACTTGCATCATATATTTCCCACTAGTTGATGAAGAAACAGTGACTAAACGATCCTTACCAGATAAAATTCCCTTAGTAACAGTGCCAATATATTTTTTCCCTAAAGGGGATCCAACTGTAAATACTGAATCACCTAATTCCATCGCTGTACTATCACCTATCTTTACAACTTTTAAAGCCGCATCTTTTTCAATAGATAAAACAGCTATATCAGCATACTCATCTCCACCTAGCAATGTTGCCTCTACAGTTTGTCCAACTGTATTTGTTACCTGAATTTTATTCGCATCCTTTATTACATGATAATTAGTTATTATATATCCTAAATCACCATCAATTTTATATACAAAGCCTGTCCCTGTACCAACCGCTTGTGTATTATGGTATGTTTCTATAATTACAACTGCATCATATACCTCATCAATTGATGATTTCATAGAATCAGTCTCTGTAATTGTTACATCTTTAACTACCGTTTCAACATCACGACTATTAGGTGGGAAATTATGATATACAACCATAGTGCCACAAACACCAACTGTAAGAGATACCGCAATCGTAATTATATAACTTATTCCTTTTTTCAAATTATCACCTCTATAAATCTACAATTTCCCGCCAATTATTAGGAAATCCAATTTTATTTAAAATACTATTAAGCGGAACTATATCAACTTTACTATCCAAAATATCAATTTCATAACCTATTTCAAAAATAATATCGCGAAATTCACCATCACTAAGCATCTTCTTCATAATTAAAATAATTGCGTATAAATCATTTTTTCCATAAGCATATTCCCCTTCATCATTTTTAGATATATTAAGAATACTATGGTATTCATTATTAGGAATCTCTCGATTAGTTCTATGATCATACAAAATATCCTCATGAGCGCATAAATTTCTAAAATTTGCTAATAAAGATAAATAAATAGACAATGTCTCAACATCAGTATTATATAACTTAGCAATTTCATTTTGGTCCTCATATTTTAATATACAAAATAATTCTGAAATAATACCAAAAGATAAAACTTTTACTAAAATCCACATTGGAATATAACCATAGTTGCTTAAATAGTGCAAAGTCGCTGAATGTTGACGCCCATTAACTCTTATTTGTCTTTTCATTTTATTTAATATATCAAAAACCTGTCGAGATTTTGCTGAATCTTGTGTAAAATTATCAGGATTTAAATAATCCTTATCCTTAAACCCATATTTTCTTGATAATTGATAACTCATTATTGATTTAATATTATTTTCAATAATCAATATATATTTAAAAACTATATTACGAATTCTTCTATCAAAAACAAATGTTGCATATAACTCCTCAAATGTTGTACCAGAAATAAATTTATCTTTATCAGTAGTAGTAAACATATGACGATACCCATTGATAAAAAAGTAATTTTCTCGAAATAAAATCTGTTTAGCATTATCTTCATCACTAATAATCAAGCCTCTAGATTTTAAAATATCAATTTGTTCATCTAAATTTTTAAATATCTTAGATTTCATACCATCACCTATAAAAATTATAGCACACAAAATATGAAAAAAATATGTTTTTTTTGTGTAATTTATATGTCAAACTAAACCTTTACATTTATTTACTATCCAAATAATTAATAACTCCAGTTACGATTGTATCAACTAATTTTTCCTGATAACTATCTTGCCTTAACAAATAACGCTCATTAGCATTACTTAAAAATCCTACCTCAACTAATACTCCAGGCTTTTCAACTTTTCTATATAAATATAAATCACTTATTTCTTTAATCTTTCGCTTTGATTTTAACGATTTAGAAAATTCATTCTGCAAAAATTCTGCCAAAATAGCATTTTCACTATTTATATCATCATAAAACACCTGCGCCCCATACCATGATTCTGAAATATCAGCATTCAAATGAATAGATAAAAAAAGAGAACAATTAGATTCATTTATTAATTTGATGCGCTGATTTAAATCACTACGCTTATGATTAGAAGCATTAGGAAGTGATAAATCATAATCACCATATCTTGTCATATAAACAATGGCACCTTTTTTAGTCAAAGCTTCTTCTAACTTTTCGCTAATTTCTAAATTAATTGGAGCTTCCTTTATATTCATATATATAGCCCCTGGATCCAAACCCCCATGACCGGGATCTATATATATAATATGCCCCAATAACGGCAAATTATTTTCTTCAGCACTAACAAAATTAAAACCAAAAATTCCTAATATTAAAAATAAAAAAACACATATTTTATATTTAAACATCTTATCACCTTATTAAAATATATGTTTTAATACATAGTTAATTGATAATAACTTAGTGAATATCACAATATAGACTCCAATGTTAAATCACAACTTTAACTTGTAAAAAAATAAATTTAATATTATAATATTAAAAAGATTATGTTAATACCAAAGAAAGGTGGAAATAAATGCAAGAGGAATTAATTGATGTATTAGATGAAAATGGAATTAAAACTGGTCAAATACTATCTAGAAATGAAGTACATAAAAAAGGATTATGGCACCGAATTATCGTTGTAGCCATCATCAATGAAAAAAATGAAATTTTAATCCAACAAAGAAGTCATAATAAAGATAAAAACCCAGATAAATGGGATATTTCCGTTACTGGTCACTTATCGGCAGGGCAAGATTCTTTAACTGCCGCTACTCGCGAAATAAGTGAAGAGGTTAGTGTTAGCCTAGGTTATTCTGTAGAAGTAAAAGACTTCCGTTTTATGTTTTCATTCCGTAAAGAAGAATTAGTAAATGATAATCATTATGATCGTCAATTTTATGATTTCTTTATTTTAAGACAAAAAGGTTTAAATGAAAACAATTTAAGATTTCAAGAAAGTGAAGTCCAAGCTATTAAATTTGTATCAATAACGGAATTAAATGAGATGCGCCAGAACAATTCTTTAGTCCCAAGAGATGAATGCTATAACGAATTATCTAATTATTTATTTAGAATATAAAATAAAACTACTGAAAGCAAAACATCAGTAGTTTTTCGTTAAATAGCAATATTAAAATAATGACCATGGATAACAACTTGGCAATTTTTCTTTAAATTCCATTTTTTCTTTCGTAACCGGATGAATAAATGATAAATAATAAGAAAATAAAGCAATTTGTTCGTGAACTTTAGCATTCCTATTATATCGCTGATCACCATATAAAGGATGATTCCTTGAAGAAAATTGTACTCTTATTTGATGTGATCGCCCTGTTACCAAATCAATATCTACTAAGGAATAACCATTATTAAAATCTAAAATTTTATAATTTAATACTGCCTCTTTCCCTTCTTCGGAAACAATTGTCATATTTGTTTTACTATTCTTTAAAAGTTTATCCTCCATACTTCCAAAATTACAATCAAACTTTCCTTCGACAATAGCGTAATATTTTTTTATTATTTGATGTGTCCTAACCTGTTCACTAAGTCGAGAAGCCGCTTTACTTGTCTTTGCAAAAACCATAATACCACTTACCGGTCTATCTAAGCGATGAACAAGGCCTAAATAGACATTGCCAGGTTTTTGATATTTTTCTTTTAAATAACTTTTAAGCATTGTTAATAAATCAACATCTTTACTATCATCTAATTGAACAGGTATATTAGCCGGTTTAACTACTACTAAAACATGATTGTCTTCATATAAAATTTTAATCATCTAACTCAAATCTTCCAAAAATACCACAAGGTAATACTAAATTATTATTTTCAATTGGTAAACCTACTTCACCAGCTGTAACATACCCATTAGGATATTTTTTTAAAACAGTTACCTTTAAAATATTCTCCAAAACAGTACTAGAAATACCTGTCGTATAAGAATTAATAAGCATAAATAAAGGTTTATCGCTCAATATTTTCATACAAGACATAATTAAATTATAAATATTATCTTCAAATTTCCATACCTCGCCATTTGGTCCTCTACCATAACTAGGAGGATCCATAATAATAACGTCATACTTATTACCACGTCTTGCTTCCCGTTCAACAAATTTCAAACAATCATCAACTATAAAACGAATTTTATTATTTTCTAAATGCGAAAGATGCATATTTTCTTTTGCCCATTCAATCATTCCACGAGCTGCGTCAACATGGACAACCTCAATTGCCCCTGCATAAGAACAAGCCATCGTAGCGCCACCTGTATATGCGAATAAATTTAAAACTTTAATTGGGCGACCACAATCTTTAATTTTTGAAATCATATAATCCCAATTAACTGCTTGTTCAGGAAATAAACCTGTATGCTTAAAATTAGTTGGACTAACTTTAAATTTTAAATCACCATATTCAATCGTCCAATAATCAGGAATTTTTTTGCGAAATTCCCAATTTCCACCACCTTTACTACTACGATGATAAAAACCATCAGGATTAATCCAAACATTATTCAATTTATCAATAGGCCAAAGAGCCTGAGGATCAGGGCGCCGCAAAATTACATCCTTCCATATCTCCAATTTTTCGCCATTACCAGCATCAATAATTTTATAATCACACCACTTATCACTTAACCGCATAAAATTACCCCACTATTTTTTCTTTCTATTTTTACTAAGCTTAATTCCTCTAACTAATAAATATATTATAACAATTGGTGTTATAAAAATAACCACTAAATTGGAGAAAACCGTAAATGAGCATAAAGCTGCTGATAAAGCCTCCGAAGAACCAATCGAGCATTCACCACCTGTAAAAAGCATAAAAAGGGCACAAATGATATCAATTATAATTACTGGCAACATTATCCTAACAAAAAACCAATTTTCATCTGCCTTTTTCTTTCTAATATTATTATTTTTAGAAATTTCTTTTGCTTCTTCTACCTCTACAAACTTCTTTTTACTTAAACTAGACCACTTACTTAAAATTTTGGTTTGATATATATCTAAGCATCTATTTAAATCATTATAAATAATTGATGTTATTAGTTTTTCATCATAGCGCTTTTGAACCTTAGCTTTTAAATCATCAAATTCACTAATTATCTCTTCTTTTATTTTTTTAGTCACAAAAAACTTTCCATCATCACCTTTAGATATATCCGTATTATAAAATTCATATTCGTCAGTTATATCTAGTTGTGATTTTACCATACTAAAAGCAATTTCATCTTGATGTTCAAGAAAAAAATCATCCATAATTTTTTTAAGTTCACTAATTTTTTGTTCCTTTTCCTTTACAATCGAATTAAATTTTCGCTTAGTAACTTCTATTCTTTTAGCTTCAAAATCTTTTTTATATTTATTTAAATCATTAACTGATAAATTATATTCTAATCGTTTCTCCTCGTATTCTGTCAACATTCTACCACCTCATATTTAATAAATAGTTAAAAACTAGAAGTGAATTATAATCCACCCTATAAATATTATAACAATATTATCATAAAAAATAATTATCTTAAATAAAAATAAATTTAAACTAGACACTTATTTACAAAAATGTAAAAAAACCTTGAAATATAAATTACAAGGTAATCATTTTTAATCAATAGTAATCTTATATTAGTTATACATCTCTTTTAAATTTTTTTAAATATTGATATTGTGAATCATCTAATTCAACTGTGCCATAATCATGTATACACTCTATCATTTGATCATTTAAATCTCTATATGAATTCCAATTATCAGGTTCTACTGCAATTTTCATTGAAATATCTCCATTAATTCTACTACCAATTAACCCATTTATTGCTTGAGTTGATGACAAAGCTATATCACTTTGTTTATCTATTATTATTCCAAAATATGATTCGTTATTTATGACACGTTTTAATAGATTAACAAACATATCAAATTGTAGAAACGGTAGCGCAATCTCATTTATTAATATAGTATCTTTTCCCTCTCCACAATACTCTATATAACACTTCTTATAAAAATCCTTTGATTGTATTAATACTCTAATTAAATCGTTTAAATTTTCCATTGGGGAATAATCTTTATTAATACTATGTTTATTCAAAGTGTCAATTAACTTTTTAAATCTTTCATTTAATAAGTTTATATCATAGGCCCCTATAGCTTTTAAAAGAATCTCACTAGCAATAGAGAAATACAAAAATTCGCTACTTATGGTACTTATTTTAATTTTATCTAATTTACTATCACAAATAGAAATCTTTGGAAATCCAAATTCATTAAGATATATTGCCATTGGAGATTTTTTATCCAAAACTATGCCATAATCATTAGCTATATTCTCTAAAAATTGTTTCCTTGAAATTCCATCATACCCATATATAAATTGATGTCTACTATAATCCATTATTTCATGCTTTAAATATTCTTCATTTTTATACTTTCCCATAAAACCCTCCTGACAACATTGTACCATAAATTTTATAACATTACTATTTATTAGCTCTAATCACATGACTATCGAATTTATAGTTTAATTATAGTTTAAATAGTCTATAAAGCAGTCATGCTTTAAATTTTTATTTTCTAACATATAAAAACCTTGAAATACAAATTCCAAGGCAATATGAACTGTAAAATATTATCTCTTTGAGAATTGTGGAGCTCTACGTGCAGCTTTAAGTCCTGGTTTCTTACGTTCCTTACTTCTAGAATCTCTAGTAATAAGACCAGCTCTTTTTAATGTAATTCTGAAACTATCTTCCTTACCTTCATTAACTTTATCATATATAAGTAATGCTCTAGCAATCCCTAAACGAGTTGCTTCACATTGACCACTGAATCCACCACCTGTTACAGTAACTGTAATATCAAATGTTTCTTCAGTATTAGTTGCTACTAAAGGTTGTTTCAAATTCATTATATTTGTTTCATATGGAAAATATTCGCTAGCTTCGACACCATTAACGATGATTTTTCCTTTTCCAGGAACCATCTTAACTTGAGCAATAGACGATTTTCTTCTCCCTGTACCAATAAATACTCTTTTTTCCATTAAAACCCTCCTAATTAGCTTTCATTTCTGCTGGTTTTTGAGCAGTATGTGGATGTTCACTATCAGCATATACAAATAATTTTTTGTACATTGCTCGACCTAATCTTCCCTTTGGAAGCATACCTTTAACAGCTCTTTCAATCATTTCCACAGGATAATTCTCTTTCATTTCTCTAGCAGTTCTTTCTCTTAATCCACCAGTATAACCACTATGATTATAATAAATCTTATCATCTAGTTTGTTACCAGTTAAATTAATCTTTGAAGCATTAACAACAATTACATAGTCCCCACAATCAACATGAGGTGTATAAGTTGTTTTATGCTTTCCACGTAATACATGTGCTACTTTCGTTGCTAGACGTCCTAAATTAACATCAGTTGCATCAATAACATACCAATTACGTGATACTTCTTGCGCTTTTTGCATATAAGTATTTTTCATAAATCTTTTCCCTTCCTTACTTTAAGTTTAAGCGAGTGGTCCCAACACCCACTTATATGGGATATAAAAAATGTACCAATTTAAATTCTACTAAAAATAAATATAAAAGTCAATAAATTATATGTTTTTTTTTAAAATTTACGATTCAAATTCATCATAATAAACATTTTTTAAATATAATCCATTAGCAGGGGCTGTTTTCTTTGCCTTTGTTCTATCTTCACATCTAAAAATATCGAGTATTTCTTCTAGTTCTGTTTTTCCTTCGCCAACACTAATTAAAGTACCAACCATATTACGAACCATATACCTTAAAAAACCATTACCGATAAAACTTATTACCATAATATCATTATCAACACTAATCGTCGCATCATATATTTCCCGTTCATAATCAATAATTTCCCTATTACTTTTCGTAAATGATTTAAAATTGTGTTTGCCTCTAAAATATTTAGTCGCACATAACATTTTATCTATATCAAGTTCACGATTATATTGATAAACATAATTACGACTAAAAGGATCAAATTCGCCTAAATTAATTTTATAAATATATTCCTTTTTTAAAACATTAAAACGGGCATGAAAATGTGGTTGTACAATTAAAACATTTTTAATATATATATCATCAGGCAATAAACTATTAAGAGCTTTTTTTAAAGCATCGCAACTAATATTTATATCCAAATCAAAATGCGCATATTGATTTATTGCGTGTACTAATGCATCAGTTCGCCCACTTGCACTTACTAAAACATTAGCTTTCGAAAGTTGTGATAAAACTCTTTCTAACTCACCCTGAATAGTCCTTTTATTAGCCTGCTTTTGATAACCAAAAAAATTCGATCCGTCATAAGAAAATTTAATTAAATAGCGCATTAATACATTCCTTTCATAATCAAAAACATAATTAACATTGTATGAAGACTTAATATATATGTATCTATCTTACCATACCCATAAATTTGTAATGCCGTTCTTTTTTCA
This sequence comes from Bacilli bacterium, assembly GCA_022795155.1. Taxonomy (GTDB): domain Bacteria; phylum Bacillota_I; class Bacilli_A; order RF39; family UBA660; genus CAJLIR01. The sequence goes on from JAAWGF010000012.1 coordinate 14,911, forward strand.
TTAGTATCAAAAAGCCTTAAACACAAAGTATCAGTAAGTTCATCAGAATTTTTAAAAGACAAAACAAATACTGGAATAATAAGACTCTTTAAATATAATAATTTAAATTTAAAAGATAACTGACTAAACTTTATACCACGACTTTCATAACACTTAATAATACCTTTACCCATTTCAAAAACTAATGGAATAAATCTTATCGCAAGAGATAAAATTAAAGCTAATGAATTAACAGATATTTTAAATATTTTAAGAGGAGATAATATTCGCTCCAAACCATAAATAAGTTCATCAGGTGATGTCGTTAAAATCAAAATCGAAGAATAAAAAACAAGCAAAATTAAACGAATTGAAAATAATATTGACGTATAAATAGATACATGAAATAAAAAATTAATAAGAAAAATAAATATAATAAATGATAATAAACTTAAAAATATCTTCCCATATACTTTAAAAGGAATATTACTTAAAAGTATTGCCATAAAAACAAAAACTAATAAAACTAAATTAAATTCGATACTACTATCAACAAAAGTCAAAATTAAAAAAATAAGCACACATAATATTTTAGATATAGGATTCATCTGACGTAAGCTAGAATTAACATTATAAAAGCGATTAAATGAAATACTATCTAACATAACGATAAATATCCTTTAATAAATCATTTATTTCATCCCTATATCCTATTTTTATATTTTTTTTATCTAAAACAATTGAAGAAAATTCCATTGTTTTAGGAATTGGTAAACAATAATCTCTTAATAAATCAGTTGTTTTAAATACCTCATACTTATTTCCCCAAATTAATATTTTTCCATCATTCATAACAATTACTTCATCACTTAAAGCATGAATAAATTCAACATCACGACTAATTATAATAATTGTTTTGCCAAAATTACTTTTTAAATTTTTAATTAAGCGTTTAAGACTTTTAATACTTTTAGAATCCAATCCCTTTGTTGGTTCATCAAAAATAACAATATCTGTATCTAGTGCTAAAGTAGAAGCAATCGAAACTTTTTTTCTTTCACCTGTACTTAACAATAATGGATTAGAATTTAAATAAGATTCATCTAAACCAACTGCATTTAAAACTTCTATAATTTTATTTTCATCAATACTTTTACCTAAAAATTTTAAAATATAAGTTAATTCATCTTTTACCGTTTTATTAAAAAGTTGATTTTCACTATTTTGCGCAATATAACCAATTTTATTTTTTAATTGCTTTTCATCAAAAATATTTTTTTTATTAATAACAATATCATCAACCGTAATTTTCCCACTACTTGGAATATTAATACCACATATCAACTGCGCTAAAGTTGTTTTACCACTGCCACTTTTACCAGTTATACCAACAATCGAGTTATTTGGAACTTTAAAATTAATCAAATCTAAAATTTTAACACCTGATTTTTTATTATAATAGAAATTTAAATTATTAACCTTTATTTCCATAAAACATCCACCATTTCTTCCATATCATAAATTATTCGATCAATTAAATTATAATATTTTAGTTTTATCGATAAATCAACCATAAATGGCAAATCTAAGCCTAATTTACTAAATATTTTACTATTATCAAAAATTTTATCGTTACTGTCATATTGAGCAATTTTACCATTATCTAATATAAGTATCATATTCCCAAATAAAATATCTTCCATATTTTGTGTTACATTTATAATTGTTATATTTTCAATCTTATTTAAATTTTTTAAAATAGTTAATATATTATCACGTTCATACTTATCTAAATTTTCAAATGCTTCATCAAAAATTAAAAATTCAGGTTTATAAACTAAAACACTAGCTAAATTAATTAGTGTCTTTTCCATATTATTAACTTCTGATATATTTTTGTTTAATAAATCTTTTATATTTAACTTACTAGCAATATCTTCAACACTAGTAATAATTTTATCACGACTAATACCTTGATTTACTAATGGAAACGCTATATTATCAAAAACTTTATTCGATATAAGTTGACTATCAACATTATTTAAAAGAACGCCAACTTTTTTTCTAATTTGTTTAATATTATTCTTATTTAACAATAAATCATTTATATAAACTTCACCGTCAAATTCTAATAAACCCACAATAATTTTAATTAACGTACTCTTGCCACTACCGTTAGGACCTATTAAAGATACAAATTCACCACTATTTATATCTAAATTAAAATTAGAAAATATTTGTTTAGAATCATAATTAAAATTTAGATTTTTAATTGATACTGCCTTAGACATCAAAATCACCTTTAAAGTTTATTATAATATATATGGGTATTTAAAACAAGAAAAAATTAAAAATTATATAATATGTACAGTAGAATTATTACCATGCAATTAAAAATAAAATTTAAGCATTAATTATAATTAAGACTCTTATACAACTCCAAAACTATAACATCTTTAGATATTTATTTCCCCAAGTTGTTCTTTTTATTCTTATATTCACTTACCAAACCAAAAATTTCATTAAACGCAATACTCCTACTTTCAAAATCTTGTTCAATGCTAATATAAAGACTAGAATCCAATTCAAATGGAAGTGAATGAAAGTTTATTCCTTTACTTACTTTCTCTAGTTTTTCAAAATAAAGAATAAGTATATTAGTTATATTATTTTGAATTCTATTTTGGTCTTTTTTTATATCAAGTAATGAAAGGGCAGAATTATTTTTACTTTTATTATATATTGATATTGTTTTAGCATTCCATCTTTCCACTAAAAAAGGAATTATCTCTATTTCTTTATCACTACATAAAGATAAAAACAGCATAACTGTTAAAAAATAATGCTCTGGTGCACCATTTATTTTAGCGATGAACCCTCTTCTAATTTGCTTTAGATAAGGCTCTTCTTCTATTTTATTGCTTTTAGCAGTTTTTTGAATACCATATAATTTATATTTATCTCCACTATTACCAGCATATATATCTGGCAAGAATAATTTATACCCATCATCAAATTGAAGGTAACTTCTAATACTATATGGTGTTTCCGATTTTATTGGGCTAACTTGTTCAGTTACATATATTCTAGCACCAATACTATCTATATATCCTAGTTCTAATTCTCCATCATAGTTAAGAATTCTATTATCAAACATGGCAAGTCTCAAACGCAAAAACTCAATTGGATAATTAAAATCACTAAAAGACGCATTAGCAAATAAATTACTAATTATATACTTAATTAAATATTCAGCTTTTACTTGATTGAAGTTTTTATCATCTATAGCGACCATATCATTCAAAAAAGAAAAATCTGATGGATCATAAAAATTTATCGCCTTTTTTACATACGCTATTAACATATCATCAAATCGTTTTTTATTCGTAATTTTCAGGGTAGGAATTAAAATATCATCATAAGGTAATTCTATACATTTGCTAATTTCTATGTTATCAATAATTAAATTAAAAGCAATATTTATCGTAAAATAACAATCAACCTTTCCCTTTTGGGCTTCATGTACTATTTTTTTATAAAAAATATCTAATATCTGTGCATCAGTCATATTTATCTCCCTTTGTCTTATAGATATTATAACATTAATTTTATAAATTTTTAACCCTTTAAGAAATCAATCTATATTTCAAAAAATATGATTGAAAAAGCCATGACTATTATGTTATGATATAAAATAAATAATTATTGCATAAATTTCAAAATATTTAGAAAAGAGGAATAAATATGATTGATTTACATCTACATACAAATCATTCAGATGGAACTGATTCCGTAAAGGAATTATTAGAAAATGCTGAAAAACAAAAACTTGATATAATTTCGATTACTGACCATAATTCCGTTAGCGCTTATTTTGAATTAGAAGAAAATCCCGAAATTCGAAAAATATATAGTGGCGAAATTATCATTGGTTCAGAAATTAAAGCCATTTTTGACGATATTAATATAGAAATTTTAGCTTATGGAATTGATTATAAAAAAATTAATATAAAAAAAGAAGATAAATTACAAGTTCAAACCGATATTTTAAAACATTATATAAATGTTGCTAAAAATTTAGGAATAAAAGTCGATGAAGATATAAAAATAGACACAAAAGACCCTACTAAAATTTTTGCTTGTTGGGTATTTTATGACAACATAACAAAATATAAAGAAAATGAAAAAATATTAAATGAATTAGGTCCCATAAATAGAACAACCTTTTATAGAGACCATGAAGGAAATATAAACAGTCCATTTTATTACAACACTTCTAAATACTACGATGATATCAAAACCCTTATCGATAAAATACATGGATGCGGTGGATTAGCCTTCCTAGCCCATGGCCTATTATATCCATTTAATAATAAAGAGGAAGCTATTGAAAAAATATTAAAAACAACACCCATTGATGGGTTAGAATGCATATATCCATTATTTAATAAAAAAGACACAGATTTTATGATTAACCTATGTCAAAAATATCAAAAACTTATGTCAGGTGGTTCCGACTATCACGCCAAAAATAAACCTACTATTTCTATGGGAACCGGTATAGATAACAATATTTCTATTCAAAAAACTTTTGTAAAAGATTGGGTAAACAAAGTTAGAAAAATATAAACCAAAATATATTATTCGCTTTCAGCCTCAATCTTTTTATTTTTCATATCATCTAATTTTTGAGCGATATCGTCTTCATAAAAACGATAAGTTGCAAGCAAAATAATAGTAACAGGAAGAGCTATAATAATTCCTAAAACGCCAGCTAATTTACCACCAGCAAAAACAGCAAAGATAGTAAGTAAACCAGGAACATTATTTGTTTTTCCATAAACACGTGGTGAAATAATGTATCCATCAATATTAGGGCAAATAAAGGCAACAATTAAAGTTAAAATAAATAACTTTTGAGAAACAAAGAACGCTGTAATTGCCGCAATGATATTCGCAAATATACCACCAAAATAAGGAACAATCGTTGTTACAGAGCATAATATTCCTAACAACAGATAATATGGATGTCCAATTAAGAAAAATATCGTTGTATATTCAATAAACTGAATGATAATATATTTTTCTAAACCAACAAAATATTGACTAACCTCATGATCTAATCTTTCCACATATCGATAAGTACGTTTATTTTTGCGCCTTAAAAAACTTTTAATTTTTTTTCTTATTTTTTCCATATCAGCTAAAAAATAAATAGCTGTTATAAAACAAATAATAAATAAAGTTAAAATATTTATTGACTGCATAATAACACTAAAAGAAAAATCGCCAATTGACTTACCATAATTACTAATTACTGTCTTAAAATCCCCAAGATGTTCTTGAAGCGAATTTAAATCAACATTATATTCATTAGATATTTTTAAAACAAAATCCATTAACCAGTTAAATAAAGCCGTTAACTGTTCTATTACAATTGGAATCATAAGAGCTATAATTAGAGTTAAAAAACCAACTACAAGTGCTACAACAATAAAAACGGCCAAAGGCTTAGGAACTTTTCTTTTTGTCAACTTTTCGACAAAAGGATACAAAGCATACGCTATTGCAAAAGATATAATAAAAGGTAAAAGAATTGAAAATATCTTTTTCAAAATACCTGTCCAAAAACCAAATGTATTTATAATCAAAAAAATAATTACTAAGGTTAATACAATATCAATTAATTTATAATTTACTTTGCCTTTTTCCATCTATATTCCTCCATTTATATTCATACCTTTATTATACCCTTAAAATAAGTATTTGAGTAGTATAATTCTCGACAAATAAATGGAAAATAAGATTTTCTTTTAACCTAATTTACAAATATTTACAAAAAAACTGCATTAAGCAGCTTTTATTTTTTCAATATAAGAATTTACATTATAAGCCCATGCTGTACTTTCGGCATATTTAGGATTCATAGCCTCGGCTGTTGTTAACCCATAAGCATAGTAATTATAATATAAATTATCTAAATAACCAATAATTCCCTCATCTAGAGTACTATAAGCTTTATATGATCCACCATCACACCCAGGGCTACCCTTTTGCCCACCTACATTGTTACAAGCATTAACTAGGTAACTACAATTCCATTGACAACCAGTTTCCTGTAAAACGATGGCTACAGCTAAATAAGGATCCATTCCTAATTCTAAAGAATGAGTAGCAAAAATTTCCCCTTTACCAGCCAATGTTGAATTAAGCATTCTATTTAACTTATCGGTTAATTCACCCATTGTTAAACCATCCCATACGATTTTACCAACCGTATTATTATACGTAACTTCATCAACTATTTGTTTTGATGTCTGAAAAAAGATATTGTTTATTTGTTTTTCACTAATATTCCCTTTTGATTTATCCTTTGTTTCAATATTTTGTTGAAAAAAAACCAGTCTAGCATAAACACCAGAAGCTACGGCATAAATTAATAGTAGACTTATAATCACTATTGTTTTTTTACCTAATTTATTTATTATCATTTATTCACCTTTTCTAAAAGACAAACAAGATTGTAGCACAATTTTTATATAATTGTCAAATTTTGACATTAATAAAGCTCCAGATTATTCACTATTACGTTTATTTTTCTCATAATTATTAGAAAAAACCTCTATAGATAATCTTTTTTGATTAATTTTACTAATCGAATCTTTTAAATTATCTGAAAAATAATAAACATCCATATCATTAAATTGATTAAAATAAAATTTATCTAAACACTCACTAGCCAATATATCTGCAAATCTTCTAAGAGGACTGGTAATATGTGCGTAAGATTTCAAATGTAGACCCGCATGTCCATAATTATTCATAGAATAGATAGCTTTAGGATAAATATTTTTAATAATATTAATATATTTTAAATATTCCGATTTTGAATCAATCAAATTAATACTTTGCGAGAATTGATCAAGCTTTTTTCGTTCTTCTTCATTTACCGCATGAACACGATAAATAAATGGTAATCCTCTACTATTAAAATATGTCGCTACTTGATGATTATTATATACCATCGCACTTTCCACTAATTTTTCTGATATTGAATTACCAATAATATTAGTATCTGTTATATTCATATTTTGGCGATTTATTTTTTCATAATAAGAATCTATTTTATAAATTTTCGATAATAATGGTTCAATGCTTGCTAAATCAGTTATTGTCTGCATAATTTTTTCATCGCAACAGCCATTATCTAATATCTCATTAAAACTTTGATAAGTCATATTTTTATACACATAAATATAGGACTTAAGGAATTGATAATTGACTAATTCACCAGTCGATGATATTTCATAATAATATGAAGTAGCTGGGCGCATTTTCCCCTCTAATAAACTTGCTGAATCACTAGATAAGGCACTTGGAAACATCGAAACTGTTAAATCAGATAAATAAATAGAAGTTGTCCGCCTTTTTGCTTCATCGTAAATGACACTATTATTTTTAACGAAAAATAACGGATCAGCAATATGCACGCCTAAATAGTAATTGCTATTTTCTAACCGTCTTATCGATAAAGCATCATCTATTTCTTTCGCATCTTGACCATCAAACGTCAAAATTATATCATCTTTAACAACATATCTTTCTCTTGTTTCTTTATTATTTAAAACACGCTTGCATTCAGCATTAATACTTTGATTAAAATTACATTTGACATCATATTTATATTCCAAATAATCTAAATCACTACTTTTATTACCAACAATCAAATCACGTAAATCATTTAAAAAAAATACATATTTTTGCTTTGTTAAACCATTAAATTTAAAAGAATTTATATTTTCAATAAGTTTATTTATATTCTTAAGCCACTCTTCTTGTTTAACAACATCAAAATTTAATTTATCTGAACTAATTAACAAATTCAAAACCTCATCATAATAAATTAAATCATCTAAATTATTAAGTTCCTTTTTTTCTGTATAAATATTAAGTTCAGCAATATATTTTTTTATAACATTACTTATTAGTGGTTCACTATCTTTTGTTTCAACATTAACAATATATGGAAACCTTTTAATGGCGTCTTCAACTAAACTAATCCGTTTTACATCAAATATTAAATAATTAATGAAATCATACTTACTACCATCATAATTATTAGTGTAATCATTATATAAAAATGATAAAGCATTATTTTCTAAATTATCAATTAACTTTTTTAAAAACTGAAATTGTTTAGAACTTTTATTAACATTTCCCGGTTTTTGATGGATAAGATCTTTAATCTTTCCTCTTATTAATCGCATACGCAAATAATACTCTTTTTTATCATTAAAATTTACTTGGAAGTAAAATGGAAAATAATCAAAAATTTTAAGTAAATAACTATAATCATTATCTGTTTCATATTTAAAATTATCAACCTTATTTTCAATTAAATCAAGTATTAAATTACGCATTTTACTTTTACTAACTAATAAATCAGTTATTTCACCATCTTCCTTTAATAACTTATCAATTTCTTTATAACTTGCCATACGCTTCACCAATTTTAGTATAACATTAAAATAAGAAAAAAACAAAAAAATAATTAAACGATTTATTTACTAAATAAAAGTTTAATGTTATACTATTCATCAAAAGGAGATAACTATGAATAAAGAAGAAAATATTATTAAGTTTTACTGTATATGTAATAGACTCAAAAATATTATAAGAAAAGGCTGGAAAGTGTTGCTGAGCATATTTTTAGTACACAAATGCTCGCTGTTGCCATAAAATCAGAATATGAATATGATGTTGATATTATGAAAGTTATTTATATGTTGGCAATTCATGAATTAGGAGAAGCATATATTGATGATTTACATCAATTCGAAATATCAGCTGAAGAAAAGAAAAAAGCAGAGCATAAAGCTGTTCATGATATTTTAGGTGATCTATTAGATGGACAAACAATTGAAGAATTATTTTGGGAATTTGACGAACATAAGAGTAAAGAAGCCTTTTTTGCTTACCAATGTGACAAATTAGAATGTGATCTTCAATGTAAATTATATGATGAAGAAAACTGTGTTGATTTAAGTAATCCAACAATTGACTCCAAAGTTTTAAACAATCCTTTAGTAAAAGAATTGCTACAAAGCGAAAAAAATTGGTCGGCTGCATGGCTTAAATTTGGTCAACAAGTATACCCTTATGATGATAACTTTAGGGCCATATCAAGTTATGCGATAAATAATGAAATCCATGGTTATACCGAAATTCCAAAATTTGAAGACAAATCTTTTACTAATAAAAACGTTATCTAGATTAAAAAATAACAAATACCAATAAATCATAGTATAAACACTTTTGCACTTAATTATAAGTGCTTTTTTATTTAAAGATAAACAAAAAAGACCTAAAAGATCTTTAATTTTCAATTATTTTCTTTCCTCGTTTTTATATAATTCTTTATTGAGATCTCTTCTGCCATCTCAATTGGTTTTATATTTAATCTTTTACTTAATAAAGCTTTTTTGTACAACATCAATAATTTTTCCTTTTCTTTTAATGATAATTCACAATTCAATTCTGTTTCGGCTAACATGCTATTTGAAAATTTTTGAATATCCTCATTTTTACCTTTCTTTATAATATCAAGTCTTTCTTTTTTAGAAATTTTCAACTCTTCTTTTATTTTGCTTTCAGAAGCTCCTTCTAAGTACATAGATTCGACCATTTCTTTGCCAACAATATCACCAATACACCTTGATTTAGTTACTAATTTATCAATTGCAAATCTTTCATTGTTTTTTTCTTCTTTTTCATCATCGAAAATAGAATAATTATCATAAATTAATCCTTTGTTCTTCAATTCAAATATAGCATTATTAACAAGCTTATTAAAATTACACAATTTTTTGATTGCACTAAAAACATTTAAAATAGGAATAGCACTATCTAAAGCCACCAAAACAACAGCTATGCCTATGCCTAACGCTAATTGATTAACTTGACCTAAATTACGCCACTTATAACCATAAATCCTTGTCTTTACTAAAACTGTCCCCCAATTAGCAATATAAATACTCAAATTAGCAAGTACCGTAGCAAGATAAATATTAAATAACATTATAAACACTCCTTTTTTATTAATTTCATCTTATTATAACATTAATAAAAAAAATGTCAACGTTAATTTTGACATTTTTAATGTTACTTAAAAGATTCTTCAAAAGTCCAATTGCTGACTTCGTCTAAATCACGACCATATTCATGAATATATTCTTTATGCTCGATAAGTTTATTTTTACACCAATCAGTTAATTCTGAGCGTCTATTACCAAGTTGCGGTAGATATTTTAAGGCATCAATAACTAAATTAAAGCGATCAATTTTATTTTGAACACGCATATCAAAAGGTGTCGTAATTGTACCCTCTTCTTGATAACCGTGAACATGCATATTTTGATTTTCCCTTTTATAAGTTAATTGATGAATTAATGGTGAATAACCATGGAAAGCAAAAATAATTGGTTTATCAGTTGTAAATAAAGAATTATAATCCGCATCACTAAGACCATGTGGATGAACAATATCTGATTGTAAACGCATTAAATCAACTACATTAACAACACGAATTTTAAGTTCACTAAAATTACGTCTTAAAATTGACACAGCGGCAATCGTTTCTAGAGTTGGTGTATCCCCACAACATGCCATAACAATATCAGGCTCAACACCTTGATCATTACTTGCAAAGTTCCATCTACCAATTCCCTTTGTGCAATGCGTCACAGCTTCATCCATTGTTAGCCATTGTTGACGTGGATGCTTTGATGCAATAATGACATTAATAAGATTTTTACTTCTAATACAATGATCAAAAACAGATAATAAACAGTTCGCGTCTGGTGGCAAATACATTCTTACAATATCCGCTTTTTTAGTAACTAAATGATTCAAAAATCCTGGATCTTGGTGTGTATACCCGTTGTGATCTTGTTGCCAAATATGACTAGATAAAACATAATTTAAAGAAGCAATTGGTGCTCTCCAAGGCAACTCTTTAGTGACTTTTAACCATTTTGCATGTTGACTTGCCATTGAATCAACAATACGAACAAAAGCCTCATAACTATGTAAAAAGCCATGGCGTCCTGTTAATAAATAACCTTCTAGACCACCTTCACATAAATGTTCCGATAACATTGAATCAATAACTCGACCATCATTAGCCAAAAATTCATCATTCGAAATTGTCTCACCATTCCACTGACGATTAGTTGCCTCAAAAACAAAATTCAATCGATTAGATAAAGCCTCATCAGGCCCAAAAATCCGGAAATTACGATTATCATCATTTAATTTAATAACATCACGAAGATACTTCCCAAGTTCACTCATATCTTGGGCAACGGTTTTTCCCGGTACTTCAACATTAACACCATAATCACGATAGTCAGGCAAACGCAATTCCTTTAATAGTTTACCACCATTAGCAATTGGGTTAGCACCCATTCTTTTATTTCCAATTGGCGCTAAATCGCGTAACTCTTCAATTAAACGTCCGTTTTCATCAAATAATTCTTGAGGGCGATAACTTTGCATCCATGCTTCCAACACTTTAACATTTTCTGGTGCATTAACATTGACAATAACTGGAACTTGATGAGCCCTAAAACTTCCTTCAATTTGCTTACCATCAACAAATTTAGGACCTGTCCATCCCTTTGGTGTTCTAAGAACAATCATCGGCCACATTGGTCTTTCCTTTAATTCACCGCTTACGGACATTTTCTTTATTTTATTTATATCAGAAATAACTTTATCCAATACCTCCGCCATACACTCATGCATATACATAGGGTCTTCACCTTCAACATAGTAAGGCTTCCAACCACAACCAACAAAGAAATTTTCAAGTTCTTTTTTAGAAATTCGCGAAAATACCGTTGGATTAGCAATCTTATAACCGTTTAGATGTAAAATTGGTAAAACAGCACCATCAGTTTTAGGATTTAAAAATTTATTTATATGCCATGATGTTGCAAGAGGACCTGTCTCAGCCTCTCCATCACCAACAACACAAGTAGCAATTAAATCTGGATTATCCAAAACAGCTCCAAAAGCATGTGATAAACTATATCCTAATTCGCCACCTTCATTAATAGAACCTGGTGTCTCAGGCGCTACATGACTAGAAATTCCTCCCGGAAAACTAAATTGCTTAAATAATTTTTTTAAACCTTCTTCATCTTCGGTAATATTGGGATATACTTCACTATAAGTACCCTCCAAATAAGTATTAGCAACAAGAGCATTTCCACCATGACCTGGTCCAGATAAATAAATCATATTCAAATCATATTTTTTAATAATACGATTCAAATGTACATAAATAAAATTTTGACCTGGTACTGTTCCCCAATGCCCAACCACATTAGGTTTAATATGTTCTAATGTCAGTGGTTTTCGTAGTAAAGGATTATCTAAAAGATAAAGTTGTCCTACCGCAAGATAATTTGCTGCCCTAAAATAAGCGTCAATACGTCTTAACATATCACTAGATAAAGCTTTACTTTGACTATTTATATCCATAACATAACCTCCATTATATTATTATTATATAATATCAGATTTTTATTAACAAATATAAAAACAAAAATTTTACTAAAGTTTACAAAAAAAATAATACTATAAGCATAATTTTATAATATTATTTTTTTGTATTTTTATAATAATTAAGTTCTGATAAATCAGCTAATAAACTGTCTAACTCTTCATCGACTAGAGTTTCACTATTTAAGCATTCCTCAATATCAAATATCAAAGATGATAAACTACTATATTTTTTATAATCAATTTTATTTCTTTCTAAAACACTAATCTGATTATTCGATAAATAAATATCATTGCCCCTATTAATCCTAAAATTATTTTTGATATCTATTTGATCAAACAAATTATCGATATTTATCTCTTTACCATTTACTTCCATACTACTTAACCAATCTAGAGGCAGCCTTCATAATTGCTAATTTACCATATTCATAAGTTAAAGACCCTTGCTGATATGCAATATAGGGTGGTCTGATTGGGCCATCACAAGATAGTTCGATTGATGAACCTTGCGTAAAAGCACCCGCTGCCATTATAACTTTATCAGTATAACCTGGCATATCCCAAGGAAGGGGAACAACGAAACTATCAACTGGCGAACCAGATTGAATTCCCTGACAATATTTAACTAAATCTTGTTCATTACCAAATTCAATATTTTGAACAATATCGGCTCTATCATCATTATATTTTGGTTCAACTTTATAGCCAAGATTCTCTAACAAACAAGATGTAAATATAGCTGTTTTTAAACTACTTGCAACAACACTAGGCGCTAAAAATAAACCTTGTAATAAACTTTTATTCATACCTAGGCTAGGGCCCACTTCTTTACCTTCACCAGGTACAGTAAGTCGTTCAGCCGCCAAATTAACTAATTCTTTTCTACCAACAATATAAGCACCATTAGGAGCAATTCCACCACCTAAATTTTTAATTAAAGATCCAACTACTAAATCAGCACCAACTTGGGTTGGTTCTTTTTTAGAAACAAATTCACAATAACAGTTATCAATCATAATAATTACATCTTTATCAACATCACGAATTGCTTTAATAACTTTTTCAACTTTATCAATCGTTAAACTTTTTCGCACTGAATAACCTTTTGACCTTTGGATTTCAATTAATTTTACCTTTGACGATTTTAATCGAGTGCAAATACGTTCTATATCAAAATCATTATCAACTAAATCAATTTGTTCATAATTAACACCAAACGATTTTAAAGAACTAGAATTATCTTTTATACCTATAACCTCTTCTAAAGTATCATAAGGTTTACCAGTAATACTAAGCAAAGTATCATTAGGTCTTAAAAGGGCGAATAAAGCAACCGTTAAAGCATGACTCCCGGAGATAAACTGACTTCTAACTAAAGCATCTTCAGCTTTAAATATATCCGCATAAATCTTCTCAATTGTATCTCTTCCAACATCACCATATCCATAACCAGTTGTCGAATTAAAATGCACATCAGAAATTTGGTTATCTTGAAAAGCCTTCAAAACTTTAAAGCTATTAAACTCACATATATCATCAACTTTATCTAATTCTTTTTTTATTGTTTCATCAACATTTGATACTAAAGAAATAATTTTTTTGTCAATTCCAAAACTTTCATACATATTAATAACCTCCATCAACTCTTATAATCGAGCCATTGACATAACTTGCTTGATCAGTTGCTAAAAAATAAACAACATTGGCAATTTCTTCCGTTTCCGCAAAACGACCTAATAAAATTTTTTCTTGTTCCTTTTCTAAATAGGTAGGATCCATTTCTAAAACAGGTGGCGTCTTTATCCAACCAGGTGCCACACAATTAACTCGGACATACGGAGCTAACGCTTTAGCAAAATTTTTAGTTAAAGTAATAACACCCGCTTTTGAAGCATCATAATCCATTGAATAAGTTTCATTAGTATCGATACCATTCGTTGAAGAAATATTAATAATACATCCGCATTTATTTCCAAGCATAATCTCACCGACATATTTTGATAATAAAAAAGGTCCAATTAAATTAGTTTGCAAAACATTCAAAAATTCATTGCTACTTTTATCGTAGAAGTAATTATCACAACATATGGCCGCATTATTAATTAAACAATCAATACTACCAAACTTCTCAACTACTAAATTAACCATTTCCTTTACTTCTTCTTCATTAGAAACATCTGCTTTTACAGTAAAAGCAGAGACACCATACTCTTTTTCAAGTTTTTCTTTTAAGTCAATCGCTTGTTTTTCAGAATTATTGTAATTAATAATCACATTAAAACCTTGACTTGCGAATTTTAAAGCCATAGACGCCCCTAATCCACGACTAGCGCCTGTAATTAATACATTTTTTCTATCCATAAAACACCTACCTATTTATCAATAAAATCGTCGCTATCATTATTATAGATTCGATCCAATTTTTCATTTATTTTTTCTAATTCTTTATATATTAATTGAATATTTTTTTCAACACTATTAATACGTTTTTTATCTTTATTTTTTCCTAATAATCTAGAAATACCTAACATTATCAAAATAATGATACAGGCAACTATAATATAAACTGCATAACTTGCTATTGCTTGATATGAAAAATCTTCTACCAATCTTAATCACCTCATATAATACCATTATATCAAGAAAAAATATAATATTAAAATAAATTTTAAAACAAATTTTTTAAATTATTTATTCAATATTATACTTTAACAATTTATCACATATAAATTTAATTTTTTTCTCTCCACGGCAAACATTATTTTTTTTCTCAGTATTATTTAGATAATTATATAATTGATCATTTCTTAAAACATTATTAAATTTATCTTTACTACCTCTTTTATATTTTATATAAGTATAATCATTAGTTAACACCACGATTGATTTATACTTTAACTTTATTTTTTCACGTTTTAGTATTTTATTAATCGTTAACTCATGTTCATAATTTTGTGTTAATGGATTTTTAATTCCTTTTTTATATCGCCCAAAAATTCTAGTGAAAGTACCATCTTGTTCTATATCCAAATTTCCATTTAAATCTTTAGCTTCTATTATATAAACATTCCTTTTTGTAATAACTATAAAATCGATTTGAGACCTATGATTATCAATTTTCAAGGTTATATCATGCATGATATACATAGGTATATCACTATTTTCTAAAACATATAATAGTTTATTTTCACCATTAATTCCTTTCTTTATACAATTAATTTTATATTCATTTGTATCATTTTTTTCCAATTTACTTAATTCTTCTAAACTTTTTTCTGCACTATTACCATTATAATATAAAATTGTATCTTTAAAATTACCAAAAATATCCTTATTTACCATGATCCTAACTATAATATAAACTAATACTAAACAACTAATTATTAAAATTAATAAATAATATTTTGTAAATATCGAATATATAAAAAATATACAAAAAAATATAAAAATTCCTGTATAATCAATCTCGTACCGATAATTATTTCTTCGTCTTTTCACTACCTCACCTACTTCATATAACTATAATCTTCGTAAACATTGACTTCATTTTTAATTTCCATTACAAATGATGACCTTTTCAAAATTGGTAAATCCGGCACCAATATATATACAAATCCCTTTGTTCGCGTCAAAGCTACATAGAACAATCTTCTCTCTTCTGCAAATTCAATTGACTCTTTTTTATCATCATCTAATAATATAAGCAATGGCTCATCAATAATTTGGCTTGGAAAACCATATTTAGCATTTTTAGCATTTAAAATTATAACATGATCATAACCAAGGCCCTTAGATTTATGAACTGTTAAAAATTCAATTTTAGTCTTAGGATATTGTTTGCAAATCATCTTACCATATGGTCCACTTTTAAAATAAGTCGAATCAATAAAATCATTTATATCATTTTTATATCTACCAAGTAATAATATTTTATTATTTTTATTTTCTTTATATAGAGTGCCTATTATCTCATTTAAAACCTTTGCTTTAGAAAACGGATTTTGTTCATCATAATAACATAATTTAACAGGATTATTCAAATGCTTATTTGATATTAATTTCTTAGCGAACTGTTCTTTATTACGACTTACAAAATTACCCGCTATATCAATTAATTCTTGGCTATTTCGATAGGTATTAGTTATTTTATTAATTTGCGCATAGCCCATCATTTCTGAAAACTTCGTAAATAATTCAACATCCGAACCAGAAAAACTATAAATTGCTTGCCAATCATCACCAACTGCAACAATTTTAGATCCAAATAAATCAGATAATTTTTTTGCAAGATTATATCTTTGCCGTGATATATCCTGATATTCATCAATGATTAAATAGTCATAATTTAAATATTTTTCTTTATCTTTTACTTTTTCCATACCTAAATATGCATAATTAATCATATCATTAAAATCTATTTGATAATTTTTATGAATACCTTTATCATAATAATTAAAAATGTCTTTTATAAATTTTATTTGCTCAATTTCTTTACTATCCACAGTCTTATTAATTAACAAATCAAAATCTTTTAAACTATAGCCCTTTTCCTTAAAACGTCTTATAAAAGCCATTACTAAACTCATAAATTTAAAATAATGAACTTCTCTAGATGTATACATCAATCGTTCAAATATTTCTTTAGAAGTTTTTTTATTACCTTTAATATTTCTTTTCGCCAATTCTTTTTTTAAAATATTTAAAACCGATTCACCGTTTGAATATTCAGAATATAATTCAATTAAATCTGTCCCATAGTTTTTATGTAACTGGCGCTTTTTCATAATTAATTTTCGATAAGTATTAATATCATCTGTTGTATAAGTATTATTATCACTTAAGGTTGTTAAACCATAATATTCAATATAGACATTAATTCCATAATCCCAAACTGTAAAATCTGGTAAATATGATCTACCATTTTCTAATTTGTATGGATAAATTTTTTCATATTTATAATTATAGCCATTTTCAAATAAATAATTAGCGATTAATACTTCATTTTTACTTTTTAAAAATTCTCCATTAATACTCCTATTTTGTTTTAATCTATTTGCAATTCTAGGAAGAATATATGCTTCTAAATTTTCTTTATTTTCCTCATATTTACTTTTAACATAAGACACAAAATATTCATCAAATGAATAATATTTAAAAATACTATCATCAAATGTTACATAATTATCAAATATTTCAATAAACTTTTTCAATAATTCTTTATTAGGGAAAATTTTCTTAGTAACATAATTAGAAATATATTTATACATAGTACCATCTGATACAATTTTGATAGGCCTATCAAATATTTTTCTAATAAACTTCATACCCAATTTGTGGAAAGTTAAAACCTCAACACTTAATTTAAAATCTTTATTAATTCTTTCATCTAATTCATAAGCTGCTTTATTCGTAAACGCTAACAAAATTATCTTACTAGGAGAAACGTTGCATTTTTCAATCAAGTACTTTACTTTAGCAGCCATCGTCGTTGTTTTTCCACTACCTGCACCAGCTATTACTAACGAATAATCTTCATCAGTCAGTATTGCTTTTCTTTGATCTTCATCTAGTAAAATATTAGGATCTATATCTTTAAACATATTATCAAAATAATCTTTATATTCAATTAATTTTTTATCAATATATTTTTTGTTTCTTTTATCAATAACAGAATATCCATCATTAATTATTGAATATATTTTTCTACCAAGTAAATAATCTATTTCAATATAATTTTTTGAAGCAACTTTTAAAATATCTTCATATTTATCTAAAAAATGATTCAAACTTTTTGTACTAATATAATAATCACTCAATAACATGCTTTGAAACTCATCACAGCAAGCATTTAATTGTTCATAAATAAAATTCTTCATATTTCACTCCTATATCAATTTTAATCAACTTGTTTACATACTATAAGATTCTAAATTAGAATTAAATAAAAGACTAATAAAAAAATGAAATCTTTACTAGCCTTTCAATCAATTCTTATATCAAGCAAGTTAATTGTATCATATAGAATTTCAAAATACTACATTTTTCGTCACTATTTTACATTAAAATGTAAATTAATATTTTTATAATTTCCTAAAAAAATATTAATATATCAAAGAAAATGACCTTAAGAAAATTATAACTTTTTATACTCATTAATCATATTTCTCGTATATTGTAAAAAGGTCGTATTATTCATATCTTCAGGTGTATGTTTCATTAATTTATATATTTCGGTAATAGTTTCAACAATTTCTTTTTTATATGTCTCTACTACATGCATGTTAAGCTCTTGCATAATAACATACAATAGATAAAAATCCTTTGCTCTTACCTTTTTTACAGCTTCATTATATGGATTAAAAATTTTGCATAATCCATCGCCTTTGTCATCGAATAATATCTTTAACTTCTTAACAAAAATATCTACTTGATTAATTGCTTCAATAAATAGGTCTTTTTTATGTTGATTATCTTCAATATTTTCAAGTAAAGCTGTTACAGAATATTTTTTATCAAATGTCATTTTTATTTCTTGATCTTTATGATAAACATAAACCTTAAAAAACTCTTCTATATTATTAATATTTATTTCTTTATAACTTAAAAAAGCTAAAGTAGTTATTAATTCTTCATTTTTCATTTTTTTGATACTTTGTTTAAATATATTTTTTGAATGCTTATCTGATAGCATCTTTATATTATCTAAAATTTCAACGCAATCAAAAGAATTCCACATTTCAAATGAATTATATGCGATAGGATATGGTTTTGAATTAAGTCTTAAAAACATATCAATTGGATTAAATCTTGTATTAGCATTCTCTCTTATTTCAATACACTCTAATTGATAATTTTTTATTTTATTTAATAAATTACCACCAATTTCATCACATCTTTTATTATTTATAAATTCTGAATTACGTAGATTAATTAACTTAAATTTACCTTTTTTTGATTTAATCAAACCTTTTTCATGATTGTTAATAATAAATTCATCAAGAAACGATAAAACACTAATAATTCGTTGTTGTCCATCAATTACCTCATATTTAGTGATGCCATCTTCTCCTGTCTTCGAATATACATAAATAGGAGGTAATTTGATTCCTAGAATTATACTTTCAATTATTTTTGAGGCAATACTTCTACTTTTAACTTCCTCTCTTTGATATATAGGGCATATATTGAATTTTCCTTTTTTAATTTTATCAATGATATCACTAATCTCAAATGATGTCTCTTTACTTATCGCTGTTTGCACATTATTTGCAACGCTCCAATCTCTTGCATTTTTTAATACTTTTTTTGGCTTTCTCTTTAAAAGTTCAAGATCATTTTTTAATTTAACAACATATGCTTCTATAGATATATTTAATACATTATTTATATATTCTTTCATATACCCATAACGATTAATAATACTTTTTGAGGTCATATTTTTATAATTATCAAAATATTCGATTGTATCTGTTTTTTCTTCTATATAATGAGCAAACTTATTTACATTAAATTCATAATAATCTTTAGGATTATAATCATACAAAATTGATAACATCCAATAAACAGCCTTATAAAATAATATATTATCAGCAATACCATTTTCTAAAAAAGATAATTCTTTTTTGATATCAGCAATTTTTATTATTATACTTTCAAATTTTTGGATAATATCATTATAATCATTTTTTAATACATATCTTTGATAATAATCATCAATTATATCGCTACTAAATTGTACTGATGGTGTATCTATTATTGATATATAAGAAACTGTTAATAATTCTCTTATATTTACTAACATCAGATTTATTAATTCTCTAGGCACTAATTTTCGCTTCGTTTTTGGTATAAATATGTTAGTAAAAGTATTGTATATATCCACTTCCGTTTGAATCCTATTTTTAAATTCCTTAGTCAAACTATCATATGCATAACTTGCTCTTGCAACCTCTGTTTTAGATAAAGAAGTCATTCCACTATTAAATCTTCTGAAAAGATCCCTTTTTAAATCTTCCTCACATTCAACTGGATATTCCATACCAAATTTAAAACTGTATACAATCATTCTAAGTTTATAATCTTGAATTATTTCTTTTGCATTTTCTGGGAGTGATTTATAAGTACATCCCTCTAAATCGGTTAAAACACTTAGACCAGATCTCTTTAACCTCAATTTGTTATTACAAAAATTTAATATTGTTTCATATCTTTGGCGACCATCAATAATTTCAATCATACCATTAATTCTAGTTACTGTTAATGGTGGTATTTCACCATTTATCAAAATTGTCTCTATTAATCTTGTCGCTTTCTCATTTGACCAAACATAATTCCTTTGATATTTCGGATGATAGTTGTATTTTTCTGAGTTTTCATTAAAAATTATTTTTTTTATAGTTGGATTTTCACTATTTCTTTCTACATATTGATACAAATTTCTTAAATCTTTATTTACTCGCATTATTTTGCTCTCCTTTCATATATAATTATAACACAAATTTTATTTTTTTGTCATTTCTCGTCGGTTTTTGATTAATTAAAGTTATAAAAATCTCTATAATTGTAAATTATTAAATACTTTTTCCCCAACAAAAAAAGTTCATTAAGAACTTTTTTCTTTATATATTATTAGATTTATCACTCCACACATCTTCATTTATGAATTGTGTAAGTGCCATTATAAATGCATCACGAGTTAAATCAATTCTCGTAATTTCATTTTTTGTAAGAAACCCAATACCACCTTTACCAACTTTTGAATCTCTTTGTTTAAATATTTCATCTATAACCTTTCCTAAATCCGTTTCTAAAATAGCGCTAACATACTTTTCTGGTACAGGATAACTTGCACTAGTACCCCAACTCTCAAAACCATTTTTATCCTTAATAACAGCTATGCTTGTTATAACCCACTTACCTAAAAAATAAGTTGCATCAATCCCATTTTCGTTAGCGTATTTTATTAAATTGTCAACTCTATTTTTAGCTCCATTACAAATTTCATCATTCAATGGTTGCTCATTAACACCAGAAGAAACAGTTATACCTTCAATATCTATATTATCATAATATTTTTCTAAAGCTCGTCTAGCGCCTTCTATTTTCCCAGAATTTTTTGTCCCAATTAATACTTTCATTAGTCCACCTCTAATTAATAATATCTTTTAATAATACTGCCATTGTTTGCAATTTATCAAAGCATTCTTTAGCCTTTTTAATTTCTAATTTATTTAAAGTTACATAACCTCTAGAAGTTCCATCACTCGGTAAATCAACAAGTAATGCATAATCATCTATACCTATCCAACCATTTTTAATTATATCTAAAAGTTTAGGATTACTTTCTTTTAATTTTTCTAAATCAACATATTTAGTAATTATTTTATTACTTGATAAGTATCTTTTTATATAGGGATTATCTTTATATAAATCAACATTATCTTTATTAAACAAAAAGATTCTTTCAATTTCAACACCACGATCAGCCGCATCAAAATTACTTTGAATAAATTTTCGTTCAGCTGGATCTTCATTCCATTCATTTTCCATCATTGTAGATATAATCCACATTTTTGATCCTTTTTTTGTTTCTGAAAAATATTTATCTAATATTTTGTAAAACTTTCCAGAATCTAAATCTTCAGTTCTAGATTGTGAATCCATCGATAAATAGCCTCCATCAGAAACTAAAGAACTACCATTTGTATACTTATGCCTAGTTAACATTAAATATATATCATCAGCAATTTCAAATGGTGACCCAAGTCGCTTCATAGGAATTTGTTCAGCTGCTTTATTAAAAGTATCATCGCTTTCCATAACACCACCAATCCAACCTGCCATAACAGAATTTATTCTAACTCCATACATTTCTGTAAAAATATTCGCAAACGTTTGAACTAAATTAACTTTAGCAGCTTGAGCTGATGCATATGCAGATGCACCAAATGAGCCGCGATATGCTTCAATACTATTAACCATTACAATACTTGATTCATAATTCATTTTTTTGACTAGCTCTCTAACTAATAAATTTGCCGCAAATACATTTACTCGGTAACTATCCTCAAATTTATCATAATCAAAATCAAACATATCTTCTAAATTAAAATATATTTCCATAAATACAAAGCCATATATATCACTATTTATTTCTTGCGTTGCATTCAATAAATTGTTTCTGTCAAAATAATCCACTTCTTTTAAAATAATATCATTAGCAATTAAAACATCATCAACTTTACTACCTTTTTGATATAGCCCGATAATTTGATAACCACCTTTTAAAAGTAGTTTAGATAATTCTTTTCCAATATCCGAATTAATGCCAGCAATAACGACATTTTTTTTCTCATTTTCTAATTTAGCATAGGAATTTCTTTTATCTAATGGTTTATGAGCTTCCTTAGGAATAGACCAATATCTTCCATTCTTTACAGCACCTGGTATTCTATTCTCATTCAATAATTTTATAATTCTTCTTTCGCTAATATCCCATAATTCTGAGGCCTGTTTAACTGTTAAATATTCCAAATTAATCACCAAGACTATTTTATACCGAATTAAGAACAATGTCAATCTATAAATAATTTTAATTATAATTTCAAAATTAACAAGATTATTATATTTTAATACATAGATATTTTTAATTCTAATTATTGCGCCAGCTAAAATAAAATGATATAATCATAAAAATATTGTAAATTTTATATAAAGAAGGTTATAATTATAATGAGTAGAAGCAAAGATTATACTAAAAAAGCATTTTTAAATACGAACAATAAACATCGATATTTCAAATTAATTTAACGGAGAAGAATATGAAAAAAAACGAATTAATAAGCATAATAATTCCTGTTTATAACACCGAAGATTATTTAGACAAATGTTTATCATCAATAATTAATCAAACATATAAAAATATAGAGATTATTATTATTGATGATGGTTCTACAGATAATTCTAAAAAAATTATTAAGCAATATATGAATAAGGATTGCCGAATTAGCTACTACTATCAAAATAATAGTGGAGTTGCAATAGCAAGAAATTCAGGCATTGATAAAGCTCAAGGGGATTATATAGCTTTTATTGATAGCGACGATTATATTGATTTAACATTTATTGAAAAATGTATGCTGCTATCAAAGATGATGATGTTTTTTCAATTTGCGGAACAATTGATGTCTTAGAAAACAATGATAAAATTTATAACAAAATAAATAAAAATCTTGTCGAAACATTTAGAGGTATTGCTAGATATAGAAGATTGATAAATAAAAAAATATTAAGCAATTCTAAAATAAAATTTTCAAATCTAAAAGTATCTGAAGACTTAGAATTTTATAGTAAATTATTAATTTATAACAATATGAAATATAGCATTGTAAATGAATGTTTATACTATTATGTCCAAAGACCAAATTCATTAATCCATACCTATAGTAAAAATCAAGGGGATACAATTAAAGCAGCTAATAATATTATTAACTTTTGCAAAAATAATAATAAATATGAAACATATAAAGATGAATTAGAATATTTATATATCACCCATGTTATCATTGGCTATACTAAACGAGTAATATTAAATGGAATAACGAAAGAAGAATTTACAACGATATTTAACAACATCATCATTAATTTTCCAAATTGGCATAAAAATAGATACATCAATAATGATGAATATTTACCTAATAAGTATAAAGAATACATAGAACTACTAAAAAAGAAAGATTTTAATGCTGCTATTTCCTATATAAAAAATCATTTTCGATAGTACATAAACAAAACTTATAAATTTACATATTATAATATAAACAATCTAAAATTATTAGGGGGTTAATATGATTGGATATTTATTAGCAATCTTATCATCATTATTTTTTGGAATATATATAATACCTAAAAAACTTGTTAAAATTAAAACAAAATATTATTTATTTTATATGTCGCTAGGATTTGTCATCATGTCTTTAACGGTTTATTTACTCACCTTATTAATTGGCAAAAATAATGAGTCCTTATTTCATCCTGTCTTAATATTAGTTATTTTAAGAGGTATTTCGTGGTTTCTTGCATCAAACTTGTTTTTAATATCAATCGATAAAATCGGTATGTCAAGATCAACTCAATATAAAAATCTAAAAGGGCCTTTAGGTGTATTACTAACTTTAATTTTTTTATCTGAATTTAAAGTCACCAATGTCTTTTTAGTTCTATTAGCAGCCTTACTAACATTCACTTCCGCATTATTATTTACAATAAAAAAAGATAATCATAAAATAGATAAATCTGGTATAATATACGCTATTGTAGCTTCTTTATTTTTAGGTTTTAATGCTCTAATTCAAAAATATATTACTAATTATGGATTTATATATACACAACATTTATATCAATCAATAACAATTATGGGTGTTTCATTTATCTATCTTATAATTAAAGATAAAAACTTAACTACATTAAAAAGTATTAAAAATAAAGATAAAATACTCGCAATTATTGGTGGACTATTATATTATTTTGCCACTTATTTTAATACCCTAGCATATAAACAATTGCCAGCTTCAATTGCTTTTACGATTATTAATATAAGTGGTGTTTGGTCAGTATTAATTGGTATTCTAATCTTTAAAGAAATTGATTTTAAAAAAAATTATAAACGAATTAGTACAGGAATATTATTATCAGTAATAGCTGTTATTATTTTATTATTTGGAAAAAATTAAAACTTACATCAAATTTTAAAATGTAAGTTTTTTTACTTTCATAATAACCACAATAGCATCTTCCAAAGTTTTTTCAATTTTATCATTAATTATACCTAATTCATTTACTGAGTAAAGTTCATCTTTCATTTCACTAAATTTATGAATTTCAACTAATTCAAAACCGACATCATCAAAGAACTTTCTTATATGATCTTCATCTTCAAAACGATCATTCAAATTATTTCTTGAAGTAATATTTGCTAAATTCTTATTAAAATTCGGTAAAGCCTTATCTTGTGAATTCATAAACTTTTTAGGTGTTACATCACAAGTAATCCAAATGCCATCATATTTAGATAATAAATCATAAATATTTTGTGCGACTTGTCGTTTCTCATCAAAAGTTAAATATCGGAGTAAGCCTTCATTAATTACTGCAATTGGTTCTTCATTTTTAAAATAACTCTCTATCTTCTTAAAATCATCATTTTTTAATGCATTACCACTAATAATATTTAAACCTTCAGGGATATTTTTCTCAATAGAACGCAATATTTCTTTCTTATTTTTAACAATATTTTCTAAATCCAATTCGACATAATTATAACCCTTTTTGGAATAAAACAATCCACGTGATGAATATCCTGCTGCTAACTCTAATACTTGTTTTATTCTATATTTATCTAAAAGCTTGTTAGTTAATTTATACCTAGCTTCTATTTCTGGAGCTAACAATTTATTTAGAGTTACTTCTTCATTACAATGATTTTCTAGCCACTTATATATATCTTTTTCATAAGGAATATCTGTAAAAATTCGTGGATACGAAGTCACAATAGCAGTAGGGCTTATCTCTTCATAGTCTTTATCATTTATAAATTGCTTAAATTGTTTGACTAACTTGGCAGGATAAATCTCATATAAGCCAAATGTATCAACCTCTAATTCAAAAGGAATAAAATTTTCTAACAAATTTTCTTTCATTGAAATTATTTTAGTATAATCTTTATCTATATGAATGGTAATATGAAAATTAAAGTTCTCAGGATTATATTTTTCACTTGGTAATACTTGATATATTTTTGACTGCAACGATTTTAGTTCTTCATTTTTTTCAATATCAAAATATAATACATAACTATTTTCTTTTCCATTCATTATTCTTATATCATTGATAAGTATTTTTAGTTTAGGATATTCTATCTTTGATAACTCATTTATAACTTTTTCTTTGTAAGAAATATTCCATGCCGATAAAGTAAAGTGATAAGGAAGTGTATCTGCTTCTTCACAATTATCAACAGTTTTTCTGAATGGAACTTTACATAATTTATCATTTATTTCTTTTGTATAATATTCTATTTTTTCTAGACTAATATCATTAAAAACAGAAATAAAAGTTATTAATTCGTTCATAAGTTCATCTCCAATCATTATTTGATTATATTATTCTTTAGCCAAATTTTCTAAAATTTCTGCATTATTTAACTTTAATAAATACTCACTTGGTAATGAAATTTTTGATTTTTGTAATCCGCTTCCACAGATAATTCTATCTACTTCCATTACTTTAGGATCAATAAAAATCTTCCATTCTTTTGGTAATCCAATAGGATTTATGCTACCATATTCCATTTTAGTTTGTTCTAAAACGTAATCTAATGGTGCTACTGATACCATCCTTGAACTTGTATATTTTCTAACTGTAGATGACATGTTATATTTAAAACCAGTTGGTACAAGAAGGGCAACATAACTTTTATTTTCTCCTCTTTTACATTCACATATTAAACAATTTACTCCAATTTTTATATCAATATTGTAATGTTCACATAACTTTATACCATCCATATATTCTGGATTTATTTCGGCAACTAATATATTCTCTTTCTCTTCTTCTGTAAATAAATTATCAATACACGTATACGTAGACTTTGACACCAAATTTTTATTATCAATTACTTTTTTAAATTCTAGTCTACTATTCATAATAACACCTCTATCATCAACATTTTCAATACTTAACAACTTAATAATGCGACCAAATCAAATTCCCAGACAGTGTCTGTTATTTTTGATATTTTAGATAAAATATATGCATATATTGAAGATTCGATACAAAAAACCTAAGCCTAAAATTTTTGATTTAACCTTTATTCTTTTTGGCTTCTATATTCCATTTGATTATTCCATAAATATTTATAAGTAAATATCCAATTGACACTAGTAACATCATCATAGATCCTTCACCTTTATTTATAAAAGTTATAATCCAAATACTTAAATCTATAACATTATTTATTAGCCATAACCACCAAGATTCCTTAAATCTAAGTATCATAAGTATGACACCACAAAGATTAATACAATTAGAACTTGCATCCATAAACGCAAGTCTTTGACTTGGAATAAGAGTTAATAAATATCCAAGTAATAAACTACCAATAATACAAGATAATGTAATAATTATAGAATTTCTTAAAGTAAGTTCTCTTACCTTTACATTTTTTTCTTCATTTAAATTTTTATTCCAAGTTAAAAAGCCATTGATCTGAAGTGGGGAAAAAATAAATATATAAAAGAAAAATATTCCATACAAATTATTTTTGAAAGATACATATCCCATTAATAGATAATTAATTAAACCCAAAATATAATTGCTTCTTTTTCCAACACTAGCAAAATAAGCACATAATAATCCTGTTAAAAGAATTGTTCCACCAATTATAATATCATTGGAAATTATCCCCGAAATTAGAGAAATTATAAAACATATACAAGTAATTATTATATACTTCTTATTCATTTGCCATTTCCCAACTTTTAAAATAAATACATTCTAAACTTTTATTAAATTTTATTTCATAAATGCCATCATAATCAACATCATTTTGTTTTAAAAACCACTCAGCTATTACTGTATAGCCATCAATTGCCAAAAGTTTTATGTCAATATTTTGAACATTTTCATTTTTTACATATTGCCATTCTTCATTAATCTCTTCTATATTAGTATAGGGTTTCATAAATGGTGTTTCTTGATAAAAAGTAGTATTTTTGAATAATGAAACGACACTTTCAATATCTTTGTTAAACCAATAATCTTTTAATTTATTTAACCAATCTTCTACGAATTGCTTATTCATAAAATTATTTCCCTTTCTTAACTTTTACTTGATATAACACCTTAGGTTTTCTATATTCATCTTCATTGCGAATCATCGATGTCTCAAAACTTTCTACCTCACCAATAATACTAAAATACTTGTTGATATCATCATGATTAAAAAACCTTTTTGTATAATCGCCTTCAAAATAAAAGTTTTTTTCTAATTGCTCACCAACACCTACACCAAAATTAAAATCATTTATTGACGCAACTCTAGCAAGTAGAACACCATTAGCTTTTAAAATTCTTTTGATTTCTTTCATAATATGAATAGTAGTATTATTATCAAAATAATGTAGAGATAAATCGGCAATAATTAAAGAATAACTTTCATCTGCAAATGGAAATTCTTCTTGCATATCCACATAGCTTCATTTTTACCAAAAACACTTGGATTTCCTACATACTCATCACATATCATAACATCAAAATCAAAAATCATGTCTGGATATTCAATAATTAAATTACCTACATATTTTTGATTAATAATACGAATACCTGTTTCCTCTAAACACTCTCTAATAGAAGTAGCAAAATTAGTTTCGCCATCTTCAATTTTCCCGCCAGGAATATCATAAAAGCCATTATTTTTATCAGTTAAATACTTAATAGCTAATACTTTATCATCCTTAATTAAAATGGTTCTTACAGCTTTTCTTATAGGTTTCATTTTAAACCTCACTTTCATTTATATTCTATCATATTTTTTGCATTTATTGATAGTATTGTTAAACTTTATTTGTCAATCCATTTTCTTTTTTTATTAGAATTTTTTTAATAAACATCTAACTAATTTGAAAAAAATTTTTAACGTTAAATTTGAATTATCATCTATATAACATAAAAATCACACCAAATATTTGGTGT
>JAAWGF010000041.1 GCA_022795155.1 Bacilli bacterium
TACTCAAAGCTTTAATAAATATTTATATTAATGATTCCTCTTTAGTAATAAAGAAAATAAAAAGGTAAATATGAAAATATATTTATCTTTTTTAATGTTGAAATTTTTTTTGACATATTTTTTATTCATAAACATATATAATGTGAATAGATTAAATTGGGTGATAATATGCGAAGAAGGTTTATAACTAAAAATAAGAAAAATATTTCAATTATTTTAAAAATATTTTTAGTTTTTGTTATTATTATGTTTGTTTTAATTAAAATTATGTCGTTTAAATTATTTGATACCAATATAAATTTTGTATCGTATATTATGGAGTCATCTAATCATTTAATTGTTACTGATTTATCATATAATGATAAATTAACGGATTTTAGTATTTTATTGACTAATTTAGATTTAAAGAAGCCTGATACTTTATTTAAAACGAATTTTATTTATGAAAATAATGAGTTACTTAGTGATAAGGAAAGTTTTGATGAAATATTATCATTTGTTCAAAGTTTTACCCAGAACTTTAATAAAATAACAGAACCAGTTAGTAATGTAAATAATAATTTGCCTAAAGTATATATTTATAATACACATCAAACTGAGGGGTATGTAATGGAGAATGGGGAAATTCATAATTTGATACCTAATGTTTATGAAGCTGCTAATGTTTTAAAGCAAATGCTTAGTGAGAAGAATATTAACACAATTGTTGAAAATGGAAATATAAGTGAATATTTAAATAATAATAATCTTAATTATGATGATAGTTATATTGCGAGTAGATATTTTTTAGAAAGGGCTATTATGGAATACCCTAGTGTCGATATTTTTATTGACTTACATCGCGATGCTCTAAATCATGAGCTTGCTACTGTTGAGTATGAAGGTAAAAAGTATGCAAAAATATTATTTGTAGTTGGATTAGAACACAATAATCATCAGGAAAATCTAGCGTTTGCTAATGACTTAAATAATTTGTTTTTAAACAATTATCCATTTTTAACAAGGGGTGTGTTAACCAAAAGCGGACCATTAGTTAATGGCATTTATAATCAAGATTTAAGTAATAAAATTATTTTATTAGAAGTTGGTGGTAATCAAAGCACATTTGATGAAGTTAGTAATACATTGGAGTTAGTAAGTGATATTTTATATAAGAAATTAGGTGAAAATAATGTCTGAAAAAAAGCAAAATTTTGTAAAGTATTTATGTAAGTTATTTGTTATTATTATTTTTATATCTTTTTTAACACTTTATTTTTCGCAGAAATCAGGATATTTTGAATATGAACAATATAAAAAGACTAGTTTTACAAAAGAACAAATAGAAAAATTTGAGCAAGATATTAAGGATGGAAAAGAGGTTGATATTACTAATTATTTGGATAATAAGAATAATGATTATTCGAATAAAGTCTCTAAACTTGGTCTTAGTTTATCTAAAGGAATTGAAAAAACAATTAAGAGTGGATTAAATAAAGTTATAGATATGTTAAATAATGCTTTGTCATAAATTATAAATGTGACAATTTTTTTATTTTATTTAATATTTATTTTTGATATAATAGTGATAGGTGTTAATATGAAGAGTATATATGACTATAGTTTAAGTGATTTAGAAAATTATTTTTTTAGTATTGATGAAAAAAAATTTAAAGCAGTACAAATTTATGATTGGATATATAAGAAACGAGTTAATTCATTTAAGGATATGACTAATTTAAAACAGGTCTTGATTAATCGTCTTATAGATGAATTCTCATTTGAACATTTGGAAATCATTAGTCGTTTAGATGATGTTGATGTTCATAAATATTTATTTAGACTTAAAGATGATAATAAAATTGAGGCTGTTTTAATGCATCATGATTATGGTAATAGTTTGTGTATTTCGACACAAGTTGGATGTAATATGAGTTGTGCTTTTTGTGAAAGTGGTAGACTTAAAAAAGTTCGGAATTTAACACCTAGTGAGATGGTTCTTCCAATTTTGCAAATTGAAAGGGACTTAAACATTAGAATTTCTCATATAGTGTTAATGGGTATAGGTGAACCATTTGATAATTATGAAAATGTCATTAAATTCTTAGACATTGTTAATGAACCAAAAGGTATTGAATTGGGATCAAGACATATAACAATTTCAACTTGTGGTGTAGTACCAAAAATTTTAGAGTTTATGAATAATGGTAAACAAGTTAATTTAGCAATTTCTCTTCATGCATCAAACGATACTTTGCGAAATAAGTTAATGCCAATTAATAAGGCTTATAATTTGAAATTACTTTTGGATACAATAAAAAAATATGTTTCTAAAACTAATCGTCGTGTAACACTAGAATATATTATGTTGAAGGAAGTTAATGATTCAATTGATAATGCTAAAGAATTAGCTAATTTAATTAAAGGAATTAATTGTTATGTTAATTTAATTCCTTATAATGAGACCAGTCATATTGAATTTAAAAAAAGTGATAAAGAACGAATTTTAAAATTTTATGATTGCTTAAAGCAAAATGATGTAAATGTTACAATAAGAAGGGAATTTGGATCTAAAGTTATGGCGGCTTGTGGTCAGCTTAGATCTAATTATGAGGAGGGTAGTTAATGGAAAATTATTATTTAACGGATCCTGGAAAGGTTAGGGAACAAAATGAAGATAGTGTTATTATTGTAAAAAATCATAATAATGAATATTTAATGGCTGTTGCGGATGGTATGGGAGGACATAGTAATGGAGAAGTTGCTTCTAGTATTGCCATTACACATTTAGCTAATAATTTTAAAGAATTGAAATCGATTGGAACAAAAGACGATGCGATTTATTGGATGCGTGCTATTACAAATGAAATAAATGCTCTTATTTATAAATATACTGAAGAAAATCCCAATAGTACTGGTATGGGGACAACACTTGTTATGGCTCTTATTACTGATTCTTTTCTTTTATTTGGAAATATTGGTGATTCTTCTGGATATGTTATTAAGAATGAACAAATTCACAAAATAACAACTGATCATACCTTGGTAAATTTATTAGTTCAGTCAGGCGAGCTAACCGAAAAAGAGGCTAAAGAGCATCCAAGAAAAAATGTTTTAATGAAAGCATTAGGGGCTAATGTTACAGCTGAAATTGATGTTTTTGATGTTGAAAATGATGTAGAAGGTATATTTTTATGTAGTGATGGTTTAACTAATATGCTTGATGACGAACAAATTATAAAAGTCCTAAATTCTGATTTATCTATAGAAGAAAAGGTAAAAAAATTAATCTATAAAAGCAATAATCGTGGTGGAAACGATAATATTTCGGTTGCTTATTTGGTAAAACGAGGTGAGTAGTATGGTAGTAAAAGGACAAATGATTAATGAAAGATACCAAATAATTCGTTTAATTGGTGAAGGTGGAATGGCTAATGTTTATTTAGCGCATGATATCATCTTAGATAGAATGGTGGCAGTGAAAATATTACGTGGGGATTTAGCTGACGATGAAAAGTTTGTACGCCGTTTTCAAAGAGAAGCTATATCTGCTAGTTCCTTAACACATCCTAATATCGTTGGTATGTATGATGTTGGAGAAGATAATGGAGATTATTTTATTGTCATGGAATATATAGATGGCAAAACACTTAAAAGTTTGATTAAAAAAAGAGGCGCATTAACGCTTCCAGAAGTTATGGATATTATGTTGCAATTATTAGATGGTGTAAAATGTGCTCATGATAGTTATATTATCCATCGTGATATTAAACCTCAGAATGTTCTAATTTTGGATGACGGAACAGTTAAAATAACAGATTTTGGAATTGCTACGGCTTTAAATAATAATGAATTAACGCAAACAAATTCGGTTATGGGGTCGGTTCATTATTTGCCGCCCGAACAAGCAAATGGTAAAAATTCTACAGTAAAAAGTGATATATATTCAATTGGTATTATGATGTATGAACTTCTTACTGGTAAACTTCCATTTAAAGGTGACAACGCTGTTGAAATTGCAATTAAGCAAATGCGTGATGAAATACCAAGCGTTTGTTTAATTAATCCAGAAATACCACAATCGATTGAAAATATTATTTTGAAAGCTTGTGCTAAAAATCCTAAAAATCGTTATGATAGTGCTGCTGATATGCAAGAGGATTTAAGAACAGCACTTGATATTGAAAGAAAAAATGAACCTAGGTATGTTTATAAATATGATGAACAAGATTTAGATGAAACTAAAGAATTTGCTCTAGAAACACGAGAAGAGTTAAATAAAAATATTCATCAAGTAGTAGATGATAATATGTGTGATGATATGCAAGATAAAAAAGATGGTAAGCAAAAGGGATTAAATATTACGTTATTTTTAGTTGTGATTGTTTTTGGATTAATTGCACTTTTTATAATTGGAGCAGTTATTATATATCCAAAATTAAGTGAAGTTCCCGATATAAAAATACCTGATGTTTCAGAATTAACTAGAGATGAAGCTGTTAAGAAGTTGGAGGCTTTAGGATTAAAGGTCTATGATAGCGATGTTGTAGAAACAAGTGATGAAATTGATGAAGGTCTTGTCATTGGTACTAAACCAAGTGCAACTAATGTAATAAAAAAAGGTAATAGTGTGACTTTAATTATATCAAGCGGAGAAAGTGGCTACATTGTTAAGGATTATAAAGGAAAAAATTGTTATGAAGTTCAGGCCGAATTAAAATTACAAGATGTTTACGTATTAATTGAAAAAAAAGATATTTCGGATATAGAAGACAAAGAAAATTTGGATCCATTTCAAATTATTGATCAATCAGTTGAACCAAATAAAAAATTAAATAAAAATGATAAAATTATATTATATATTCCTGATATAGTAACGGAGTATCCTGATTTTGTAGAAGAGAGATGGACAGAAGATAAAGTTAGGGAGTTTTGTGAAGAAAATGGCATTATTTTAAGTGTCGATTATCAAGAAACGACAGAATATATTAAAGGTACTGTTTTGGAACAAAGTAGAGCTAAAGGAACAAAAGTTGTTAGTGGTATGCCATTAAAAATAAAAGTTGCCAAAGAACCAACTCCAACAACGACAACAACATTACCTACAACTTCATCAACAACGACAACGACAACAACAACTAAAGTAGAGGAATAAGATGACAGGAAAAATTGTCAAAGTAATAAGTAATGATTATACGGTTTTAAGTAATAATGAATTGTATGTTTGCAAATCTAGAGGTAAGTTTCGTAATTTAAATATTATACCCTTGGTAGGAGATAATGTTAATTTTGATGATAAAAACAAATATATACTAGAAATTTTTCCTAGAAAAAATTATTTAGTTCGTCCTCCAGTAGCAAATATTGATCAATGTGTTATTATTACAAGCGTTAAGGAACCGGATTTCTCGGCTAATTTATTGGATAAGTTATTAACTATTATTGAATTTAATAATATAAAACCGATTATTTGTTTTACGAAGCTGGATAAATTGAATGGCGCTGAGTTAGTAGAAATTAAAGAAATTATGGATTATTATTATAAGATTGGATATGAAATTTATGATAATCAAAATTTAGAAAAATTAAAATTAATTTTTAAAGATAAAATAACAGTATTTACTGGTCAAAGTGGAGCTGGTAAATCGACTCTTTTAAATAAACTTGATAGCAGTCTTAAACTTAAAACCGATGAAATATCATTTGCTTTAAATCGAGGAAAGCATACAACTAGGCATGTAGAACTTTTGCATATTTATGATGGATATGTTGCTGATACACCTGGATTTTCAGCTATTAGTTTTTTAGAAATGACTAATAGTGATATTAGAGATAATTTTATTGAGTTTAATAATTATCGCGAAGATTGTGAGTATAAAGATTGTATGCATGATAATGAGATAAATTGTGAGATAAAAAGACAAGTTAATGGTGGGGATATTTTATTTTCTAGATATGAAAATTATTTAAAATTTATTCATAAAGAAAAGTAATAGTAGTTAATTATTAATTGAAATTATTTATTATAGTAAAAGTAACTATCGTTACTTTTTTTTTGAATAAAAATAATATTATAACAAATAATAAAATATTGAAAAAAAAGTAATAAAATGTTATACTAGATTTAGTAAAATAAATATGAATTATA
>JAAWGF010000013.1 GCA_022795155.1 Bacilli bacterium
AGTATTATTTTAAAAATTCCTTATGAAAAAATAAAAGGTAATATTGAGATTATTGAATCAGAAAAAAGAGTTACTAATTACAAAGAAAAAATAAATAGATGCGATGTCGTAGCAAGGGTGAGAATTTGTTCCTTAGGGAAAGTCAATTTAGAAATGAATTTAGGATTTGATAAAACTGATATTGAACGTAATTTAGGTTTTATAAGTTATTTATTTTCTAGTTATTTAAGAAGTGGTGAAGATTACTTAAATATCGAACCAATTATCCAACTAAATTTTAATGACTATGATATTGATAGTAATAATAAAGATGTAATAGATATATACATGATGATGAATAAGAATGGTAATATTTTAACTGATAAGTTACAAATGTATGAGATTAATATTGAAAAATGCCTTAAGATTTGGTATGATGGAGATATAGAAAAATATAAGAAATTAGATAGAGAAATTATCAAAGTATGTGCGTTAATGGATATGACTGAAGATAATTTATTTATGAAATGTTTAGGGGAAATCGATATGGATGAGAATGTAAAAAAAGATATAGAAGCAACGGAGAGACTATTAAGCGCGGAAGAAACGATAATGGCCTATTATGGATCCGAAGAGGAGCAAAGAAAACGAGAGAAATGGCGCATGCAGAATGCGATTGATATGGCAATTAAAGAAGCACGTGAGAAAGCACTTGAACAAGGGAAAAAAGAAGAGAAAACTGATATTGTTAAAAATATGTTAAATGAAAATATTGATATAGATACCATATCACGACTTACAGGACTAACTAAAGAGCAAATCGAATCTTTAAAATAGAAATATTTTAAAGATTTTTATTTAATTAGCATCTTTTTTTTTGATTAAAAAAAAGGTATAATATAATAAAAGAATGGAGCATGGTTATGGTAACAGGTTTTAGAATTTCTAGTAAAAAAAGTATGTCTTTAAAAAATAAGTTAGAAGAATATTTGAATCCTGAGTATGTTTATATACCGCTAGTTAGTGGTTTTGACACGAATATTAGTGTTTTTGTTAAAAAAAACGATTATGTTTATAAAGAAACGATGCTAGGTAAAAGACAAGGAAATTTTCCAATTCCTCTTTTATCGAGTGTGAGTGGTACTGTAGTTGGTTTTGAAGAAAAATATTATTTAAATGGTGAAAAAATAAAATGTGTTGTTATTCAAAATGATTTTAAAGAATTAGTAGAAAAAAAGGAACCAGTATGTGATGATATTACCAAAATTAGTAAAGATAAATTTCTAGATATTTTAAAAAGTAATGCGATTGTTGGTTTAGGTGGGGCTAATTTTCCAACTTTTGCTAAATATGATACAGATAAACAAATTAAAACTTTAATTGTAAATGCAGTAGAATGTGAACCTTATATTACGGCTGATTATATGCTTGTTATAGATCATGCTGAAGAAATTTTAGAAGGTGTAAACGCTATTTTAAAAATCAATAATATTAGTGAAGCTTATATCACTATTAAGAAAACAAATACGAAAATGATTAATGCCTTTAATAAATATATTGGTACATTTCCTAATATTAAAATTTATTTAATGCCTAATCTTTATCCAATGGGATGGGAAAAAAGTATTGTCAAGGAAGTGTTAAAAAAATCTTATGAGCGATTACCAATTGAGGTAAATGCAGTTGTTAACAATGTTTCGACAATTTATGCAATTTATGAGAGTTTAAAATATAATAAACCCTTGATTTCTAGAATTGTTACTTTTACTGGGGAAGGATTAGAAAAGCCAATTAATATTAAGGTAAAATTTGGGACATTAGCCAGTGAAGTTATTAAAAAGTATTGTAAGTATAAAAATACTAATGATTTATTATTTATCGCTGGTGGACCAATGATGGGAAACAGTATGAAATGTGATGATTTAGTTATTACACCAAATTTAAATTGTGTCTTAGTTTTACCAAAATTGAAGCAAGATGAAGCTATTGAATGTTTAAGATGTGGACTTTGTGTTAAATATTGTCCAGCTAAATTAGCGCCGGTTTTAATTAAAAATGATTGTGAAAATCCTGAATCTTTAAAAAAATATGAAGTAAACCGTTGCATTGATTGTGGCCTATGTACTTATGTTTGTCCATCAAAAATAAGAGTTAGAGATTATGTTCAAAAGGCTAAAGATACAATTAGGAGGGAGAATAAATAATGAAAACATTCGAAACATCAAAAGGTCCATTTTTAAATTCCAAAAATAAAACATCAAAGATGATGCTTCATTTATTTATTGCTCTTTTACCAATTATTATTTTTGCTTTTTATAAAAATGGTGTTATTCCATATCGAGCTGGTTTAACGGATATAAAGGGTTTATTATTACCACTTATGGTTATTATACTACCTGCCTTAACTTCTTTTGCAACAGAAATGTTATATGCAAGTATTTTTTTAAAAACGGATGCGTTAAAATATGTTAAAAATTCTTTTAGTTTTTACCCTGGCTTATTTTTAGGACTTATTATGCCACTAAATACGCCATTTTCGATGCTCATTTTAGGAGCATTTATTGCAACCCTTGTGGGTAAACTGTTATTTGGCGGATTTGGAAACAATATTTTTAATCCAGCCTTAGTTGGAAGAATATTTATAATAACAGCTTATGCGATTACTTTTGGAAAATATGCTTATCATAATAGTTATGAATTAGATACAATTGCTTCATCAACGCCACTTACGAATGCCAGTATAGTTGAGGGAATTGGTAGTTATAATGAATTAGTTAGGCCTTATGGGAGTTTGATGAATTTTTTTGTTGGGACAGTTCCCGGAGCGGTTGGTGAAACTAGCGCTTTACTTTGTATAATAGCTTTTATTTATTTAACTGTAACAAAAACAATCAAATGGCGAATTCCTGTTTTTTATGTTGGAACTGTTTTCATAATGGCTTTTATTATTGGGCTTTTTAATGACTTAGAACGTACTTATTCCTTATTTCAGATATTAAGCGGTGGTTTAATGTTTGGTGCTGTTTTTATGGCAACTGATCCTGTTACTAGCCCAACTACTTATGTTGGTCAAGCTTTATATGGAATTTCACTCGGAATTCTTACGATTGTATTTAGACACTTAACCCCTTATCCAGAAGGTGTCCTAACAAGTATTTTAACTATGAATATGTTAGTATTTATAATTGATAAAATCGGTGTTAAATCACGTTTTGAACTAAAAAAATCAATACCATATTTTAGTACCCTAATTGTTATTCTTTTAGCTATTAGTTGTTATATCGGTTTTAGTTTTCATAAGAGTAATAATACAGAAATTGATCCAAATTTTGAAATTTATTCTAAAGAAGTAACAGGTAATACTATAACTTATATGGTTGGACAAAAAGGTTACAGTAGTACATTAAAGGCTAAGATTGTTATTAAAGATGATAATGTTATTTCTTATGAAGTCTTAGAACAAAATGATAGTTATTATTCAAAAATTACGCAAGCAAACTATTTAAATACATTAATTGAAAATCAAACTAAACTTAATGAAGTTGATACAATTGCGGGCGTAACATTTACATCAAATGGTTTAAAGAAAATGCTCAATTATACGTTAGAAGATTATAAAGAAAATGGTAATGAAGAAATAAAAGGTGAGGTTGTTATTGATAAAGATTTTGAAGTTTTAGAACACAATATAAATGGAAATGTGCATGAATATATTGTTTCTAAAAAAGGCTTTTCTAGCAAATTAAAATTAAATATTACAATTATTGACAATATCATAACGAATGTGGTTGTTTTAGAACAAAATGATAGTTATTATAACAAAATTTTAGAGAGTGATTATATTAATTATTTAATTAATAATCAAATCAAGTTAGAAAATGTTGATACAGTTGCTGGAGCAACAATTACATCTTCATCTTTAAAACAGGCATTAATTGAAACTTTAAAAATACATATGGGTGATACTAATGGGTAAAAAAATAAAGTCTGTTTTAGCATTAACTTTAACCGCATTAGTTTGTTCAACGTTAATTTATTTAGTATTTAGGGGGACAAATTAATGGAAGTAAGCTTTCAAATTGATGATTTTTTAAGTGTTAGTAAAGAAATTGGTTCTTTAGATGATGCTAGTTTAAAAGAATATGTAATAAGTAGGGTTTTATGGTTAGAAAAAAGAACAAAGGAACAGAAACTAGGTATAACAGATGATAATAGAATTTTATCTATTTATAAAGGTTATATTTCCTCTAATAGCCCAATAAAATCTTCTAAAAGTGCCGAAGCATTTTATTTAGATAATATAAATATTTATTATGATTTTATCAAGCAATATAAGGAACACATTAATGAAGATAATCTTATTAAGATGTTTCAAGATTTACAAAATTATTTTACTGATACTTTTGGACTTACAGGTAGTCAAAAAAAGCGTAATGAAGTTTATTGTGAATACTCATCCGAATTACAAAATAAATTGTTTGATGTTGAAGGATTATCTGTTCATAAACTAACCGAAAAAGGTGCTGCTATGTGTTTGGAAAGATCAGCAATTTTACAAAATATTCTAAGCTTGTTAGGATTAAATAGTTATTTTATTTATGGTAAATTAGAAAAATTTGCTATTGATAATGTGACATCAGAATTACATTCTTATAATATCGTTAAAATTACTAGCGATGATTATTTAATTTATGATATTTCTAATCCTTTATCGCTTGAATATGATAATACTAAATATTATTTTCCAGCTATTAATGTCATAGGAGAAGGACAACTTAATGATTTGATTGATGGTTGTAATTATGTTTTTGATAATAAGCAAGTTGAAAATTTATTTGATTGTAAAGCAACTGTTTTAAACGAAATAAAAAGGATTTATACAATTGGTTAGGAGGGTACTATGAAACAAATATTTAAGACAATGGTTAATGAAAATCCATTATTTGTTTTAATGCTTGGACTTTGTCCAGCTTTAGCTGTAACAACAAATTTTGAAAGTGCTTATATGATGGGACTATGCTTTTTAATAGTTGTAGTTGTTTCCAATGTCATCATAAGTGTTATAAAAAAATTGATTCCTGATAATGTTAGGATACCTGTCTACATTTTAATTATTGGGACGGTTGTTACAATATTAGAGATATTATTAAGTAAATATTTACCTAAATTATCAGAACAGTTAGGTGTTTACTTGTCATTAATTGTTGTTAACTGTGTTGTTTTAGGACGGGCTTTATCTGTAGCTAGTAAAAAAGATATTGCTTACACTTTAAAAGATAGTATTGGAATTGGCCTTGGATTTACTATTTCTTTAATGCTGATTGGAGCTATTAGAGAAATATTAGGTACTAATACAATTACTTTTATGAGTAGTTTAAGTGAATTAACTGGTTATCGAGCTGTTTATAAGGTTTATCCTGCTATGAGCTTGTTGCCAAATCCGATTTTTTCATCAGGGGCTGGAGCTTTTCTAGTATTAGGTTTTTTAGTGGCCTTATTTAATGCTTTTAAAAAGGAGGAAAACCATGAATCTGATTAGTTTATTTATCGTAAGTTTGCTAACGGAAAATATTGTTTTAACAAAATTTTTAGGTATGTGTCCTTTTTTTGGAACATCAAAAGCTGAAAAGAATGCCTTATCGATGGGATTATCAGTAATGATAGTGGTTGTTTTATCTAGTTTAATTACTTTTTTCATTAATAAATATATTTTAATTCCAACCGATACGGTTTATTTAAGAACGATTATCTTTATTTTAGTTATTGCCGCAATTGTTCAAATTGTCGAGATTATTTTAAAAAAATATTATTCAATTATTTATAAGAATTTAGGATTATATTTACCACTTATTACAACTAATTGTGCAGTATTAGGAACCGTTTTACTTGCTTCTAATAATAATTATAATTTAATAGAAACTCTAGTTTTTAGCATTGGTAGTAGTTTAGGTTTTACTTTAGTTATTTATATTTTTTCGAGTATTCGTGAAAGATTAGAACATTGTAATATTCCTAAAAATTTTAAAGGTTATCCGATTGCGTTAATTACGGCATCTATTATGGCACTTGTATTTGCTCGTTTTGTAGGTGTATAAATGGCTTATTTAATTTTGATTATCTTAATTATTTTAAATATTATTCTATATAGACTTAATAAATGTAAGAGCAATTGCGCTACTTGTTTAAAATGTAAGGGTGATAAATAATGATTGGTATTTTAATTGTAACTTTACTGGCGTTTTTTCTTAGTCTTATTATTGTTATTTTAGATTCTAAACTACAAAATAAAAGAGAAGGAAAGATTTTAGAATTATTACCTGGCTACAATTGTGGAGCCTGTGGTTTTGGAAGTTGTAGTGGCATGGCTAAAAAGATATGTGAAGATATTAACGCTTATAAAAAATGTAAGCCACTTAAGGGTGAGAATTTAGAAAAGATGCAAGCCTATATTAATAGTTTAAAATAATAAAATTTATCAAATTGATAAATTTTTTTGTTGTTATTTCTTTAAAGATATTGTAAAATTTTTAATAAATAGTATAATGGTAATAATTAAAAAGGGGAAATAATATGAGTTTAGTAAAAAAGAATAAGAAAGGTTCATTAATTATTATATCTGGAACTACTTGTGCAGGAAAGGGGACAGTAATTAAAGAGCTTTTAAAGAATAATGATAATTTAGTTTTATCAACATCTTATACTTCAAGAGAGATGCGTAAAGGTGATATTGTAGATGTTACATACCATTTTGTTAGTAAGAAGCAGTTTGAACAAAAAATAGCTAATGGTGATTTTTTAGAGTATGCATTAGTTCATGATTACTATTATGGAACACCTAAAGCGGAAATTGAGCAACAACTAAACAGTGGTAAAGATGTTATTTTAGAAATTGAGGTACAAGGTGCTAAAATTATTAAGGAAAAGTTTCCCGAAACGATTTTAATTTTTGTTTTAGCGCCTTCAATGCAAGAATTAAAAAGACGGATTATTGCTAGAGGTAGTGAAACAAAAACGCAAATTATTCGGAGATTTAAAACGGCTTATCAGGAATTAAACGAGATATCAAAATATAATTATGTAGTTATTAATAATGATGTTATTGACGCGGTTAAAAAAATTGAAGCTATTTTGATTTCGGAAAAATGTCGTGTTGATAGAATTGAAGAACTTGATATTGAAAATCAGGAAGAGTTTATGCATGAGCTATTGATGGATAGTCATTTAGATAGTAAGTAATCACATTTGAATTAGATTCTATTTTATGATATACTAGCGATTGGAGTGAAAAAATGAGTAAAAAGATTATAATCGCTAAGTCTACGAGACAAATAAATAATTTGCTTAATATATGTGATGGATTTATAATTGGTATAAAAGATTTGAGTGTTAATTTACCATGTTATTTTACTATGGAAGAAGCAAAAAAAATTATAACTCTATGTTTAGAAAATGAAAAAGAAATTTTTGTTAGTCTAAATAGAAATATGCATAATGACCAATTATCTGAATTGACTACTATTTTAAAGGAATTATCTAATTTACAAATCACTGGTTTAATTTTTTATGATATTGCGATTATTAATTTAAATCAAGAATTAGGTTTAAATTTAAAATTGATTTGGAATCAAGAGCATTTGGCTACTAATTATTGTACGATTAATTATTGGCATAAAAAAGGCGTATATGCTAGTTATTTATCTAGTGAATTAACAATTGATGAAATTTTTTTTATAAGGAAAAAAACAAGCTGTTTACTTATGATGAATGTATTTGGATTTATACCTATGTTTACTTCTAAAAGGCCACTTGTTAAAAATTATTTAGATAAATTTT
The DNA here is from genome assembly GCA_022795155.1 of Bacilli bacterium. Classification (GTDB taxonomy): domain Bacteria; phylum Bacillota_I; class Bacilli_A; order RF39; family UBA660; genus CAJLIR01. The sequence goes on from JAAWGF010000013.1 coordinate 7,813, forward strand.
CTTTAAATGATAAATCCAAAATAAATTATTTAGAAAAAGAAGGTAATATTTATCCTATTATAAGTGAAGATGTTACAACAGTTTATTCTAGTAAAATATTAAATTTATTAATGGAATTTTTTAATTTATCTAAAGTAGGAATAGATTATTTCGTATTTAATAGTTTTAACATAAATGAAGATGTTTTTAAAGAAATCATAGAACTTTTTAATGAGTCTAATGGTCTTACTGATAATTGCTTATTTGAGAGGGTAAATATGCTATTAAATTATAATATCGATACAGGTTTTTTATATAAAGATACAGTTTATAAGGTGAAAAAAAATGGACAAAAAGGATAAACCAGAATTATTAGCGCCTGCAGGTGATTTAGAACGACTTAAAATTGCTCTTTTATATGGAGCTGATGCAGTTTATGTCGGTGGAGATTTATTTAGCCTTAGGGCTAATGCGATAAATTTTTCTTTAGAAGAATTAGAAGAAGCTGTATTATTTACTCATAGTCTTTCAAAAAAATTATATGTTACTGTAAATATTGCATTACATAATAAAGAAGCGGATAAAATAATTAATTATTTAGAAGCCCTAGATAAAATTGGTGTAGACGCTATTATCGTAAGCGATCCTTTTATTATCGATTTAGCTATTAAAAGAACGAAAATACCTGTTCATTTGTCGACACAACAGTCAACTTTAAATTATGAGGCAATCAAGTTTTTTAAGCGTGAAGGCGTTTCACGTATTGTTTTAGCCCGTGAGGTTAGTGCGTCTGATATTAAATTAATTAAAGAAAAGGTTGATATTGAATTAGAGTGTTTTGTTCATGGTGCAATGTGTGCATCTTATAGTGGTAGATGTGTTTTATCGAACTTTTTAACAGCTCGTGATTCTAATCGTGGGGGTTGTAGCCAAATTTGTCGCTGGGATTTTAAATTATTAAATGAATTTCAAAATCAGTTGCAAGGTGAAAAAGATTTTACGTTTTGTACTAAAGATTTATCACTTTTAAAACATATTCCTGATTTAATTGAATTAGGTGTAGATTCTTTTAAAATTGAAGGTAGAATGCGATCGACTTATTATATTGCGACTGTGGTCAATATTTATCGTCGTGTGATTGATGAATATTTTTATGATAAAAAAAATTATCACTATAATGTAGAATATGAGAAAATTTTAAGGAATTGTGCTAATAGAGATTCTGTCCCTCAATTTTTTGATGGTGATTGTGGTGTTGATTGCCAATATTATAATGGTCGAGTTGAAGTATCAAATCAAGATTTTTTAGGTATTGTTTTAAGTTATGATGAGCAAACTAAATTAGCAGTTATAGAACAACGCAATTATTTTAAACAGGGCGATATCGTTGAATTTTTTGGACCTAATACTGAACCATTTTCTGTTAAAATTTCTGAAATATATGATGAGTTTAATAATATAATTGATATAGTAAGACATCCTAAACAAATTGTAAAACTAAAATTACAGATAAAAGTTCGTCGAAATGATATGATGCGAATAAAAAAATAAAGGAGGAATTTATTAAAAGTGTTAGAAGAGTTAAATATAATTGAATTTTGTTTTAAGAACCAATCTAACGATTATCAAAAATTATTGGAACAGCAACCAATTTGTTTATCAGGATATTCAATTTATGTTAACGATTATGATGGCTCATTACGGTCATTAATTCAAAGTTATGAAAGCGAATGTGCCCAATTTCCTTCGGTTTTTGAACTTAAACTTCATGAAAAAGCAGCTTGCTTGGCCATTGCTATTAAGAAAAATCCTTATTTTTTCGTTAAAAATCATCTTGGTTTTAATGAATATACTTATATTAATAGTTTATTTGCTGTTGATGTAGCCTTAAAGTTTTGTGAACGTAATTTGCCATTTGAACTTCAAACTAATTTTGAACAATTATGCTTAAATAGTGAAGTTCAGTATACAAAAGAGTTATTAGCAAAAATTTTAGAATATAAGAATGTGATGGCTATTAATATTAGTGATAATATTAAAATGGAAGTTGATTTGTTATTATCGGTTTTAAAATCTAAACTAAATGTCAAAAAATAATTAAAATTCGTCATTAAAATTTTATTTTTGAATATAATATTCAATATAAAATAAAATTAAAAAATTTTAAAAATTGTTGACAAAATAATAAATAAGTAGTATTATTTTGTAGACTTGTGAAAGAGATAAAATTGAAAAAATTATGAGGTGAAAAAACATGTCAAATTCAGATACAAAAGAAATTTATTTAACCGAAGCTGGTTTAAAAGATATGGAAAAGGAATTAGAATTCTTAAAATTGGAGAAAAGACCAGAAGTTATTGCTGCCTTAAAAGATGCGCGTGCTTTAGGTGATTTAAGCGAAAATGCTGAGTATGATGCGGCTAGAACAGAACAAGCACAAGTTGAAGGAAGAATTGCGGAATTAGAAAGAATGCTTGAAAATGCTATTGTAATAAAGGATGTCAAAACTGATAAGGTATCAATTGGAACAACCGTTACAATTAAGTATGTTGAAGATGAAGATACAGAAGTTTATCAAATTGTGGGTAGTAAAGAAGCTGATCCGTTTGAAAATAAAATTTCAAATGAATCACCGATTGCCAAAGCTATTATGGGTCTTTCAATAGGAAGTAAAGTAACTGTTGATAGTCCTAATGGAAAATATGATGTTGAAATTGTAAAAATTGCATGAGCACATATGTGCTTTTTTCTATATGAAATTAAAAAAGATTGTAAAATAGGTAAAAATATTATATACTATAGTAGTATTAGTTTGAGGAGGATTTAAATGGCAAATAAAAATGAAAAGGAAATAGTAATTAAAGTAGAGGGTCAAAAATGGCAAGATGCTTTAGATAAGGCTTATATGAAAGCTAACAAGACAGCTAAAATTGCAGGTTTTAGACCTGGTAAAGCTCCAAAAGAAATATTTTTAAAGAAATATGGTAAGGAATCTTTATATAATGATGCTATGAATTTGTGCGTTGATGATGCATATGATCAAATGTTAAAAGATAATGCGAATTTAGAAATTGTTGCTCAACCAGTGTTAAGTTTAAATTCAATTGATGAAAATGGTGTAGAGTTTAAATTTATTTTAACATTAAAACCTGTTGTTAAATTAGGTCAATATAAAAATTTGGGAGTAAAAAAAGATACAGTTAAAGTAACTAAAAAAGAAATAAGTGAAAATATTGAAAGTATGCGTAAAAGATATGCTGAAAATGTTCCAAAAGAAGGTAAATTAGAAGATGGCGATATTGCTATTATTGATTTTGAAGGATTTAAAGATGATGTAGCTTTTGAAGGCGGTAAAGGTGAGAACTATTCTTTAACGATTGGTTCAAATACTTTTATTCCTGGATTTGAAGAACAGTTAATTGGTATGGAAAAAGGTGAAGAAAGAAGTATTAATTTAACTTTCCCTAGTGATTATCACAGTGAGGATTTAAAAGGCAAACCTGTTGTTTTCAAAGTTAAATTAAATGAAATTAAAACGGTTAAAATACCAGACTTAGATGATGATTTTTTTGCTGATCTAGGTTTAGAAGGTATTAATTCTAAAGAGGCTTTAGAAAAGCAAGTTGAAGAAAATTTAACTGCTCAAAAGGAGCAAACAGCCGAAAATAAATATTTTGATGATTTATTAGAAGCTGCCAGTAAAAATGTTGAAGTTGATATACCACATGTTATGATTCATGAAGAAATTGAACGTATGTTAAAGCAATATGAAGAAAATTTAAAGATGCAAGGATTAACGCTAGAACAATTTTATCAATTTACGCATTCTAATGAGCAAGCATTAAAAGATCAAATGCATGAAGAAGCAGAAAAGCGTGTATTATATCGTTTAATGTTAGAAGAAATCGCTAAGAGTGAAAAAATTGAGATTGATGATACACAAGCTAATGAGGAAGCTGCTAAGCTAGCTAGTAAATATCAATTGCCAAAAGATGAATTTTTAAAGTTATTTGGTGGCTTAGAAATGGTTAAATACGATTTGACAATGCGTGGAGCAATGGAAGCTTTAAAAAAATAGTATAATATTTTAAAAAAATATAGTATAATAAATTTGGTGATAATATGGAAAATATGTGGCAATATATTATAATTATTGTTGTGTTGCTTATTGTTGCACTTGCAATTACAAAGTCCAAGAAAAAAGATTTTAAGATTGAGGCTAATAGGTTAGTTGAATACTTAGGTGGTAAGGGCAATATTATTAATTATGAAGTGCTTAAGTCACGTTTTGTGGTAACATTAAAAAATATTGATATTGTCAATAAAGATGGTATTCAAAAAATTGGGGCTCAGGGAATTGTTGAAATTGACAATCAACTTAAAATTATTTTGGGCGAGGAAGCTAACCAATTAAAGAAATATATTGATGATTTAAAGTGATAATTTTCATCACTTTTTTTCTTTTTTCGACAAAATTCGCTTCTTAGATATTATATATTGTAATTAAGGGTGATTTTTAATGAATTTATATACAAATATATTTTTATGTATTATTTATATAACATATCCACTTTTGATGTTTTTATTTTATGTGGCATACAATCGAAATTATTGTAAGGAAGAAAATAATTTATTTTTAGATGTAGCTTTAATTAGTTCGTTTTATTTAATTATTAAATTTACAAATCCGATTTTTGGTTATTTTCCACCAATTATTTTTAATGTCCCACTTGTTATAGCTTATTTAAAAAAACGAAATATTACAATATTTCTTTTATCTATTATGAGTGTTATTTGTTATACACAACATTTTGATTTAAATTTTGTTTTAATAATTATTGAATATATTACTTATTTCTTTTTATATTTAGCATTAATAGAACAAAAAAATTATAATGATAAATATATTAATTCATTTATTATTATTAAATCTTTCTTTTTTACTTTAATTAGTGTTTATTCTAATTTCTATAATGGAGATAATTATATAGAATTTTTTGCGCAAATATTAATATTAATATTAATTTTATATTTGACAATTTATTTTACAACCTTATTATTCGAAAAAGGAGAAGAAATAATTAAGTATCATATGAGCTTAAAAGAGCTTGAACAATCAAAACAAATTCAAAATTCACTTTTTAAAATTACACATGAAATTAAAAACCCAATTGCGGTATGCAAAGGATATTTGGATATGTTTGATACAAATAATCCTGATCATAGTACTAAATATGTACCTATATTAAGGGAAGAGATTGAGCGAGTTTTGCTTCTTTTACAAGATTTTTTATCAATAACTAGGGTAAATATTGAAAGAGAAGCAATGGATATATATTTGTTAATAGGAGATATTGCGGATGATTTTAAACCTATTTTAAAAAATAAAAATATCAAATTAGATTTAAAAATACCTGATGATGAACTATATATTAGTGGGGACTACAATCGATTAAAACAAGTTATATTAAATATTATTAAAAATAGTATTGAAGCAATTCCAAGTGATAGACATGGGTTAATTAAAATATATACTAAAAAGTCTAAAAATAAAATAAATATTTATATAGCTGATAATGGGGTTGGTATGGATAAAGAAGTTCTTAAGCATCTTAATGAACCATTTTTTACAACTAAATGTAATGGAACAGGCTTAGGTGTAACTTTATCATCAGAAATAATTGGAGCCCATGATGGGAAGATAAACTATTCTTCGGTTGAAAATCAAGGTACTACTGTCGAGATAATTTTAAATTGTATAAGTTAAATGTTTGATTTTAATATGTCTTAATTATATATTTGGAATTTATTAATAAATTTCAATATTAAAAGAGTAAGACACAATATTTAATAGTTAGAAATTTCTAACTGTTTTTTTCTTGACAAACAAATGTTTCGTTATGCTATAATGGTTATGGTGGTAATATGACAATTGATGTATTAGTTGAACTAAAATTAAAAAAAGTGGATAAAACTTTTACATATTCAGTACCAAAAGATTTAGAGGAACAAATAAAGATTGGAATTAGGGTTTTAGTTCCCTTTGGTAAACAAAAATTAGAAGGTTTTGTTCTAAAAATTAATAATAATTTAAATCCAAGTTTTTCTTTAAAAGATATTTTAATGATTATTGATAAACATTCGGTTTTAAATAAAGAAATGTTGGAACTTGGAGTATATATTAGTAAAAAGACATTATCACCATTAATAAGTTGTTATCAATTGATGTTACCATCTGCTTTAAAGGCTAAAAAAAATGTACAGGTAAATAAAAAATATGTAGTATATCTGAAATTAAATAACGATATTGATCTTACGGCTTTAACAAATAAGCAAAAGCAAATAATTGATTTATTTAAAGAAAATGACCGTATTTTAAAAAAGGAAGCTACCTTAATTTCTTCTTCTATTACAAAAACATTATTGAGTAAGGGAATTATAGTAGAGTATAAAGAAGAAGTATATCGCTTGAATGGGGATATTCAAAAAAAGAAAAGTACAATTAAATTAAATGCTTCTCAAACTAAGGTTGTTAATGAAGTTATTTCTAATATGAATTTGTTTAAACCATATTTATTGTTTGGTGTTACAGGTAGTGGTAAAACAGAGGTATATATGCATATTATTGAACATATTATTTCCTTAAATAAGGAAGCAATCGTTTTGGTTCCAGAAATAAGTTTAACACCGCAGATGGTTGATGTTTTTAGCTCAAGATTTGGTAGTAATGTTGCCATTTTGCATAGTCGCCTTAGTGATGGAGAAAAATATGATGAATGGCGGAAAATTGAACGAAAAGAAGTTAAAATTGCTATTGGTGCTAGAAGTGCTATTTTTGCGCCTTTTACAAATCTAGGTATTATTATTATTGATGAAGAACATTCAGAAAACTATAAGCAAGAAAATACGCCTAAGTATAATGCGATTGATATTGCGATTTGGCGTGCCAAAAAATATAATTGTCCACTTATTTTAGGTAGTGCAACGCCATCAATTGAAAGTTATACAAGAGTTAAGACTGGAATTTATAATTTATTAGAATTAAAAACTCGTGTTAATAATACTTTACCTAAAGTTAATATGGTTAATATGAAATCAGAAATAAAAAAAGGTTATAGTGTTTTGTCAGAAGTATTATGTAAAAAAATGGCTGAACGTTTAGAAAAAAAAGAACAAATTATTATTTTATTAAACCGACGTGGCTATTCAACTATTTTGACTTGTCATAATTGTGGTCATACAGAAAAGTGTCCTAATTGTGATATACCTTTAACTTATCATAAATCTTCTAATACAATGCGCTGTCATTACTGTGGATATGGTTCTAGAAGAATAAGTGTATGTCCAGAATGCAAAAGCCAAGACATTAATGAGTTTGGAATGGGGACACAAAGGCTTGAAGAGTATATTCAAAAACAATTTCCCAAAGCTAGGATTGTTCGAATGGATATTGATACTACAACTAAAAAAGGCAGTCATGCAGCAATAATTAACAGTTTTAAAAATCATGGTTATGATATTTTAATTGGAACGCAAATGATAGCTAAGGGCCTTGATTTTCCACTTGTTACACTAGTTGGTGTTTTAAATAGTGATGCTTCTTTAAATATTCCCGACTTTAGGAGCGGGGAGCGAACATTTCAACTTTTAAACCAAATAGCTGGTCGAGCAGGACGTGGGTCTTTACCAGGTGAGGTAATTATACAAGGTTTTAATATTGATCATTATAGTATTGTAACATCTTGTAATAATGATTATATTAATTTTTATGAAGAAGAAATGTGTATAAGAAAAACACTAAAATATCCACCATATTACAATATCTGTTTAATAAAAATAAGTGGTCAAAATGAGAACTATTTAAATAATGAGGCTAATAAAATAAGAAAATATTTGGATTTAAATTTATCTAAAAATGTTGATATTTTTGGTCCAAACTTTTCAAGTATTCCAAAAATTAATAATATTTTTTATATGCAGTTAATTATTAAATATAAGAGAGTTCCCGATATTATAGATAAAATTAATTATTTGATTCAAAATTATCAAAATAACAAAAAGGTTAATTTGGAAATAGATTTAAATCCTATAAAAATATAGTTATTTAAAATTTTTTGTGATAAAATAATAATAGAGAAGGTGAACAATGAATTTAGATGATATAAAGATTGATAAGGAATTAAAGATTATTTTTATGGGGACACCAACTTTTAGTGTACCAATTTTAGAAGCTTTAATTAAAGATTATAAAGTTAGAGCGGTCGTAACACAACCTGATAAGGAAGTTGGTCGTGGTGGCAATGTTTCTTTTTCACCTATAAAGAAAGTTGCAATGGCTAATACTATTTTAACTCTTCAGCCTGATCATATTCGTGATGCTGTAGATGAAATTTTAGCCCTTGAACCCGATTTAATTGTTACATGTGCATATGGTCAAATTTTACCTAGAGCTATTTTAGATTATCCAAGGTATGGTTGCATAAATGTTCATGCATCACTTTTGCCTAAATATAGAGGTGGGGCGCCTATTCATCGGGCTATTATGGCTGGTGCTAAAAAAACAGGTATTACGATTATGTATATGAATCTTAGGATGGATGAGGGAGATATTATTAGTCAATCTGAAATAGAAGTTTCGGAAACAGAAACCGCCTCCTCTTTACATGATAAATTATCTATTTTGGGGGCTAAATTATTAATAGAAACTCTACCAAGTATTTTGGCCGGAACTAATAATAGAATACCGCAAGATTCTTCAAAAGCTACTTATGGTTTTATTATTAAAAGAGAAGATGAAAAAATTGATTTTGGAAAAACAAAAAAAGAAGTTTACAATCAAATTAGAGGTTTAAACTCTTGGCCAGGTAGCTATTGCATGTGTGATGGGAAAATTTTAAAGGTTTGGGAAAGTTATATAACGGAAAATTATTTTCCTAATAAGTTTAATGGTGAAATAACTAATATCTATAAAGATGGCTTTGGCGTTAAAGTTGAAAATGGGGAGGTTGTGTTTACCATTGTACAACCAGAAGGGAAACCTAAAATGCATGCTACTGATTTTATTAATGGATTAGCTAATAAAGGAAAAGTAATTGGAAAAGTATTAGAGTAGGTGTTATATGGCTGAAAATGAAGAATCTAAGTTGAAAGTTTATTTTAGAAAATTTAAAAAATTATGGGGTGACAAACGTTATAAGTCGATATTTATTTTGTTATTATATTTTCTTTTTTTTATTATTTTGTTTGCATTTTTAAATTTAAATAAAAATGTTATTGATACTAATTATAAAAAAACTATTAATTTTGAAAGTTATGATATATATGATTTTTCAGTTAATATTAGTATAAATGGATATATTTATGATATTCAAGGTAAGCGTTATAAAAATAAATACGATTTTATTTATGGTGAACAGCAATTTAACTTATCATTTGAAGATATTCTTAAAAGTGATTTTGATTCAAATATTATAAATTTATTTAGATATACTCCTGATTTAATTAATAATATGCTTGAAAATTCTATATTGGTATCAGAGAAAAAAATTATAGCTGATAATACAATTGTTAAAGAATATTCATTAGATATAGAAAAATATTTACAAATATTAGATTATAGTTTATTAAGTTATAATTTAAATGATAAAATAGTAATTACAGTTAATGAATTAGATAAAGAAATTACAAAGGTTGAACTTAATTTAAGCAATTTTTATAAAAATTTAGAGGAAAATTATCAAGAATATAAAATAACAATTAATTATAGTAATTTGAATAATTAAATTTTAATATAAATAAAGAGGTGGTAGTATGGATTTAGCAATTTTAATCGTTTTAATGGCAGTTGTAATATTTTTCTTTAAAAGATTTGATAGTTTTATATATTTTGTAGCCGTTGTAGATATATTTTTACGAATTTTGACATTTATAAAAGTGCATGTTTCGGTACCAGAATTACAGGCTTTGATTGGCAGATATTTTCCAGAGTCGGTACCAGCAATTATAAATAAGTATACAAATGGTATTGTAAATACGATATTTATTTGGGTATATGCGGTTATATTTATGATATTTTTGTTTTATACAGTTAGAATCTTTTTAAGGAAAAAGTAGAAATTTTACTTTAAAAAAATTATGGAATTGCAAATGATTGCAGTTCCTTTTGCTTATAAAAGGATGTATTTATATAGAAAAATATCATGTTATAATAATTGAATTCTAAATAGGTGTCTTATGATATTAAATAGCTCGAGTAAAGTAATTTGTATTCAAAGTATTGGCATTTCAGAAAAAGATGCTGATAAAATTTATATACCCAGGAGAATTTTAGCTGAGGAACAGCGATTATCTTTAGATAAACTCGTAATGGTAAATGATGAAATTTATTATATTAAATATGATAATATTATAAATGAGTTGATTGGGAGTTTTCTTGCTAAAAAGATTAATTTATATAGTGTTGACTATCAAATTGGTATATTTAATAATAAAGATTATGAGTATTTTTATCCAAATGATTACTCAAAATTCAAGATAAATCCATCTAGCATAATATGTCAAAATCCAATTACTTATATGTATTGTTTTAAAAGTAAACTAAAACAATTTGATTGCAATTTAATAGATGAATTATTAAAATTGATAGCACTAGATTTAAAAATGGGGCAATTGGATAGGTCTGGTTCCAATTTGATGATTAAGAAAAATATTAAAACGGAAGTTGTAGATTTCGCTCCAATTTATGATTATAGTAATAGTTATTTTACTATATTGCCATTCGAATATTATATAAATGTCTATCTTTTTATTAGAAATAATAATTGTAGTTTAAAAAGATTAACAAAAAAGTTTCCTCAGATAATGGAATATATTGATATTTTAAAAAATATTGATATGGAAGAAATATTAAAATCAATTGAAAAAGAGAAAAATGTAGAACTAGAATATGATGAAAAAGAATATCGTTTAACTTTAGATAAAGAATATACAAAATTATTAAAAGAAATTTAAAATTTAAATATAAAAAACTTTTAATGGAGCAAATGAAATTAATATTATCTTTTTTATTTGCAATAATGTAAAATTTAATTTTTTAGCACTCATATATTGACAATGCTAACATATAATAGTATAATGAAAACAGCACTAGAGATTAAAGAGTGCTAAAAAGTAGGTGATATATTGTTAAGCAATAGACAAATTGAATTGCTAAAATTAATTGTTGAGGATTATATTAAGACAGCTAGACCAGTAAGCTCAAAGTCACTATGTGAAATTTTAAATTGTTCAAGTGCTACGATTCGAAATGAAATGAGTGAACTTGAAGAATTAGGGCTTTTAGAAAAGACACATACATCATCAGGAAGAATTCCAGGTGAAAAAGGGTATCGTTATTATGTAGATAATATTATGCAACCGAAAGAATTAACTGGCGATGATATGTTAAAATTGCAAACTATATTTAAAAATAATTCTTTAATGATTAGTGATACAATTATTAAAAGTATGGAGATAATTTCTGATTTAACACATTATACTTCAATTGTATTAGGTACAGCAGCTAGTGAGAATAAAGTAACAAAGGTAGAAGTTGTTCCACTAGATGATTATCATTTTATTGGAATTGTTATTACTGATAAAGGGCATGTTGAACACCGAAATATTGTTTTGGAAGAGCAAGTTTCTTTAGATGAAATAAAACAAATGGTTGAATTAATTAATAAATTAATTGTTGGGACACCAATAAATGAAGTTAGTAGTAAGTTAGAATTTGAAATTAAACCAATTATTCCTCAATATGTTCATCAACATGAAGTTTTATACAATGCATTTTATAATGCTTTTACGGATTTTACCAACAGTCCAAATATCAGTCTTCATAAACCAAGTAATATTTTAATGGAACCAGAATTTGATAACATCGATAAGATTCGACAAATTGTTAGTAAGTTTGATGATAAAGATATTATTAGTAGTATTACTGCCGATGATAGTGAAGGTGACGGTAACATTAAAATTTATATTGGTAGTGAAAATGAATTTGATGATGATATGACTGTTATTAAAACTAAATATAAGGCTAATGGTGAAGAAGGAACAATTGCATTGATTGGACCTAAAAGGATGGAATATGATCGCGTTATTACTTTACTTAATTATATAATGGAAAATATTGATGAATCAAAAATGTAAATAAAGGAGGATACGATGGAAGAAGAAATAAAAGGTGAAGAGTTTAAAGATAAGGAATGTAACTGTAATCATGAGTGCGATTGCGATTCTGAGTGTACTTGCGATGAAACTTTCGAGTGTCATAACGGAGACAATAATTGCTGTGATTGTGTAGATAGTGAAGAATCTTCTACTGATGGTGGCGGAGAAAAAAAGAATAAAAAGGATAAAAAAGATAAACATAAAGAAAGAATAAAAGAATTAGAAGAAAAAATAAAGATGCTAGAAGAACAAAATCTTCGTACGAATGCTGAACTAATTAATTATCGAAAAAGGAAAGATGAAGAAATTAGTCGAATGCTTAAATATTCGAGTGAGGATATCGTAAGAGAAATTTTACCAATTGTTGATAATTTTGAGCGAGCAATTAGTATGGATGATGATAATTTAGAAGATGAAGTATCTAAATTTTTATCAGGGTTTAAAATGATTTATTGCAAGTTAGTTTCCATTTTAGAGAAAAATGGCGTTAAAGCTATCGATGGAGGTAATAAACCATTTGATCCAACTTACCATCAAGCTGTTATGACAGAACAAAGAGAAGGCGTAGAAGCTGGTATGGTCATTGAAGTTTTACAAAAAGGATATTTACTTAAAGATAAAGTTATAAGACCAGCAATGGTTAAAGTTAGTGAATAAAGAAAAAGGAAAGGTGAAGAATTTATGAGTAAATGTATAGGTATAGATTTAGGAACAACAAATAGTTGTGTTTGTGTATATGAAAGTGGCGAAGCAAAAGTTATCGCTAATGCTGAAGGTGGAAGAACAACACCATCAGTTGTGGCTTTTAAAAATGGCGAAATGTTAGTTGGAACAAAAGCAAAACATCAAGCCGTTATTAATCCAGAAACAATTTCTTCTATAAAGAGATTAATAGGAACTAATGAAAAAGTTAAGGCTAATGGAAAATCTTATAGTCCAGAAGAAGTTAGTGCTATGATTTTAGGCGATTTAAAAAAGACAGCCGAAGCTTATTTAGGAGAGACTGTAACTGAAGCAGTTATTACAGTTCCTGCATATTTTAATGATGCTCAAAGACAAGCAACGAAGAATGCTGGTAAGATTGCTGGTCTTGATGTTAAAAGAATTATTAACGAACCAACAGCTGCAGCATTAGCATATGGGCTTGATAAACAAGATAAAAATGAAAGAATTCTTGTTTACGATTTAGGTGGTGGTACATTCGATGTATCAATTCTAGAACTTGGTGATGGTGTATTTGAAGTATTATCAACAAGTGGTAATAACCGTTTAGGTGGAGATGATTTCGATAATAAGTTAGTTGATTATATTATTGCTGAAATTGACTCACAAGAGGGTGTTAACTTAAAAGATGATAAAATGGCAATGCAGAGAATAAAAGAAGCTGCTGAACAAGCTAAGAAAGATTTAAGTAATATGACTACAACTCAAGTTTCATTACCATTTATTGCCCAAGTTAATGGAGCACCTATTAACTTTGAAATGGAAATTACAAGAGCTAAATTTGAAGATTTGACTAAGGATTTAGTTGATTCAACATTAGAACCAGTTAGAAAAGCTATGAAAGATGCTGGTTTAAATAAGAATGATATTGATAAAGTCTTATTAGTTGGTGGTTCTACACGTATTCCAAGAGTTCAAGAATTAATTAAAAACGAATTAGGCAAAGAACCTTCTAAAGGAGTTAACCCAGATGAAGTTGTTGCAATGGGTGCTGCTATTCAAGGTGGTGTACTTCAAGGAGAAGTTAATGATATTGTTTTACTAGATGTTACACCTCTTTCACTAGGTATTGAGACATTAGGTGGTGTAATGACAGTATTGATTCCAAGAAATACAACAATTCCAACAAGTAAGAGTCAAGTATTTTCAACAGCTGCTGATAATCAACCGGCTGTAGATATTCATGTATTACAAGGTGAAAGAAGTATGGCTGGAGATAATAAGACATTAGGTAGATTCCAATTAACAAATATTCCAGCGGCACCAAGAGGTGTACCACAAATTGAAGTTACTTTCGATATTGATGCTAATGGTATTGTTAATGTTAAAGCTAAAGATTTAGGAACAAATAAAGAGCAATCTATTACAATTACATCTTCAACTGGTTTAAGTGATGAAGAAATTGATAAGATGGTAAAAGAAGCTGAAGCAAATAAAGAAGCTGATACTAAGAAAAAAGAAGAGGCTGATTTAAAGAATGAGTCAGAACAATTAATTTTTGCTACTGAAAGATCAATTAAGGATTTAGGAGATAAAGTAAGTAGTGAAGATAAAGAAAAAGCTGAAAAAGAAATTAAAGAATTACGTGAAGCATTAGATAAAAATGATTTAGAGGATATCAAAGCTAAGAAAGAAAAATTAAATGAATCAGCTATGGCACTAGGAGCTAAAGTATATGAAGAGGCTGCTAAAGCTAACCAAGCTAATCAAACTGGTGAAGCTTCTAACGAATCAGATAGTAAAAAAGATGATAACATAAAGGATGCAGAATACGAGGAAAAATAAAAAGTGCATATTGTAACTAAAGTTCTAGGAAACTAGAACTTTAGTACTACTTATAAGGAGAACTAATGAAAAAAGAACTTTTAGAAACTGTAGTAAATGATTGTTTAGAAACTGGGGCTGATTTTTCGGAAGTTTTTTATGAAAATTCTAAGACAAAAATCTATAAGTTAATTGATAGTAAGTTGGAAGATGTAAGTGTGTCTTATTTAAAAGGGGTAGGAATAAGAATTGCTAAAGATAACAATATAGTTTATGGTCATACTAATGACATATCAATGAGTAATATTCATAGTTTGATTTCAAATTTGTGTAATAATTTTTCTAATAAAAGAGTTTTACCTAAAATAAATTTAACGACAGCTAATAATATTGAAAATGTGAAATTAGGGCATGAAAAATTTAACGATAGTGATAAAAAACAAATATTAAAACATATTGATATGATTTCAAGAAATTATGACAAAAGGATTATTCAAGTTGAGGCTTCATTATATGAATATGAACAATTTGTCAGTATTGCTAATAGTCAAGCAAAACATATAAGTGATGCTAGATGTTTTACAAGACTTAATATATCTGTAATTGCTAAAGATAATATAAATCAAGAAAAAAGCATAGAGAGTTTTATATTGGACGAAAATTATAATGATATAGATGGTGTAAATTTGGAAATCGAAGTAAAAAAATTAGCCGAATCAGCAATCAAAAAACTATCGGCTAAGCCTTGTCCTAGTGGAGAAATGTCAGTAATAATATCTAATGGTTTTGGAGCTGTAATATTTCACGAAGCTTGTGGTCATGCAATGGAGGCCACAACTGTTGCTGATGGTATTTCAGTATTATCAAATAAATTAGGCGAAAAAATTGCTAGTGATAAAGTTACAATTATTGATGATGGAACTATTCCTAATTTATTTGGGACAACTAATATTGATGATGAAGGCAATTTTACACAAAAAAATATTTTAATTGAAAAAGGTATTTTAAAGGGTTATTTGATTGATGAATTAAATACTCGTAAAATGAAAATGAAAATTACTGGCTCAGGTAGAAGAGAAAATTACCATTATGCTCCAACTTCAAGAATGAATAATACATATTTAGTTATTGGTGATGATAAAATAGATGATATGATTAAAAGTATAAAATTTGGAATTTATGCTAAATCACTTGGAGGAGGTAGTGTTAATCCTATAACAGGTAATTTTAATTTTGCTGTTAATGAAGCATATTTAATTGAAAACGGTCAAATTACTGATATAGTAAAAGGTGGTAGTTTAATAGGAAATACCCTAGATATTTTAAATAAGGTTGAAATGGTTAGCGATGATTTAAATTTTAAACCTGGCTTATGTGGTTCAAAAAGTGGCTATGTTCCTGTAACAATTGGAGAGCCAACAATAAAGGTTTCTAGTATTTTGGTAGGAGGAGAATAAGATGATTGATAATTTATTAAATTTAGCTGATGAAGAGGGCCTAAATTTAGAAATAGCGATTGATGAAGAACAAAATACAGCGATAGAAACTTTTAATGATCAAGTTAATCAATATGAAATTTCAAATGTAACGATATATAAATTGAAAGGCGTTTATAATGATAAAGTTGTAAGATTAACAACTGAAGACATAAGTAATCCAAAACTATTGATAGATGAATTAATTAATAATTCTAGAATTATAGATAATATGGATGAAACGACATTTGCTAAAAATATTGACATAGAAAATGATTATTCTCCAAATGTAGACGATGACTATAATGTGATAATCAATGATTTACTTAATCTAAATAGCTATAGGTCTAGTTTTCCTAATCTAAATGTTGTAAATATATATTATACGCATAGATATAATAAGCGAAGTATAATAAATAAGAATGTTGAACTTGTCGATAGTAGCGTTGCTACATATATATATGGGGAATTGGTATGGTCCGAAAATGGAATTAATCAAACAGGTGTTTTTTCTGTTGTAGATAAATGTTATGACAATAATAAATTAAAAAATAAAGTTATTGAAACAATTGAAGACATGAGGCAAAAAATAAATTCAGTATCTTGTAAAAGTGGGAAATATAATATAATTTTAAAAAATCAACAAGTATTTCAAATATTAAAAGCATTTATTTCTATGTTTGATGCAGAAAAGATTGATAACAAATTATCTCCACTTAATGATGAATATAATAATAAAATTTTTGCCAATAATTTGACGATTGTTGAAGATCCTTTAAATAAAAAATTAATTGGTAGAAGATTATTTGATGAAGAGGGTAATAAAACATATTATAAAGAAATAATTAAAGATGGTAAGTTTATAACAAAATTATATGATAATAGGATGGCCATGAAAGAGAATACTATGCCAACTGGAACTAGTGGTGGTGTTAGGAATTTCTATATTTTACCTGGTGATAAAAATTTTGATGAGCTTGTTCATGACTTAAATAATGGTATTATAATTGATGATTTGGCAGGATTACATGCAGGAGCAAATACTTTAAATGGTGATTTGTCATTGCAAGCAGATGGTTATAAAATAGAGAATGGTAAAATAACAAATGCTCTTAAATCGATTATTTTTCAAACAAATATAAAAGAATTATTTAAAAATGTGGTGGAAATAGGTAATGATTTAGAGTTTTATAGCGAAATAGGGGGTTCACCATCTATTTTATGTAAAAATATAATGATTGTAGGAAAGGAGTAAGATGTATGAATAAAAGAGATTATTATGAAGTGCTTGGCGTTTCAAAGAGTGCTAGTCAAGACGAAATAAAAAGTGCTTTTCGAAAATTAGCTAAAAAATATCATCCCGATGTTTCAAAAGAACCAGATGCAGCTGAAAAATTTAAGGAAGCACAAGAAGCTTATGCGGTTTTATCAGATGATGCGAAAAGACGTCAATATGATCAATTTGGTCATGCTGCTTTTGATAATAATGGTATGGGTGGAGGAGGATTCGATTTCTCAGGTTTTGATTTCTCCGATATTTTTAGTGATATATTTGGTTCTGGATTTGGCTTTGGTGGTGGAAGGGGTTCTTCACAGACAAGGAAATCTAAGGGTCGAGATTCAGTGATGCGTATAAATTTAACTTTTGAAGAGGCAGTTTTTGGATGTAAAAAAACTTTGAATTTAGATGTTACAGAAGATTGTGATGGTTGCTCGGGTACGGGTGGTCATGGTGAAAAATCGTGTCCGACTTGTCATGGTAGCGGGCAAGTAACTTCTGAACAAAGAACTTTATTAGGCACATTTATGACAAGAACAACGTGTTCTAATTGTCAAGGAAAAGGAAAAGTATTTGATGAAAATTGTTCTAAATGCCGTGGAACAGGTCGAATTAGAAAAAATAAAGATATTGAAGTAAAAATCCCAGCTGGTGTTGATACTGGCAATCAACTTCGTTTAGCTGGTAAAGGTGAAGCTGGTTATAATGGTGGTCCAAATGGCGATTTATATCTAGAATTCAATGTTAAATCCCATGCTTTATTTGAAAGAAGTGAAAATGATATTTATCTTACATTACCTTTAACAATTGTGGATGCTGTTTTAGGTTGTAAAAAAGATATCCCAACCCTTTATGGTAGTGTTAAATTGACAATACCTGATGGTAGTCAAACAGGGGATAAACATCGTTTAAAGGGAAAAGGTGTAGAAGATGTTCAAACTGGTCGAAAGGGAGATATGTATGTGGTTATTAAAGTTATCACACCAACTAAATTATCTAAAGATCAAAAGAAATTGTTTGAACAATTATCTAAAACTAATTTAGAAGATAGTAGTGAATTTAAAAAATATAAAGAATATTTATAAGACTATATGTTATATATAGTTTTTTTCATAAAAAAAACGCGTATAACACGTTTATTTAGCCTCTTTAAAAATATTTACATCATAATTATGTTGCCCAGTATTTTTTTCATCAAGTTCTTCTGATGTAATTAAAAAGAAATTGTGAAGTAGTAAATTTTCTTTAGTATTAACTACGGGATCATCCCAAGTTAAGTCTAAATGTAACCATTTATTATTAATATAAACAAAGTTCCAAACATGATTATTACTTGATATTTTATAGTTAGGAATATTCATTTTATTTAAAAATAGTGCCATAGCGTCACTATATCCACCACAAATTCCATAGCCTTGTAATAAAGGTCCATATGCTGTTTGCGATTTGTATTTGGCTATATAGTTTTCGTTATTTAAATTATCAGCTTTTTCACTATCATAGATAGTATTATTAATAATATAATCATGAATAGCTTTTATTTTATCTTCATTTGTCATATCATTTGTTATAATGGTATTATAAATTTCATCTATTTTTGAATTAAGTTCTAAGATATCGGTATCGCTATATAGTTTATTTACTTTGATAGTAACCTTTCCTAAATTATTAATACTTATTTTGATATTACTAAAACTATTATAAGGATGAATAAAATTATTCATATATGATACTGTGACCGCATTATTGGTTATATCTTTAGAATCTTTAATACATTCTTCATATTCCATGGTACAAAAATAACTAAATTCGTCCCAACCATTATTTAAGCCACTATAAATAATATTTAAAATATCTTGTTTATTTTGAGGCTTAAAATTATCAGTTTGTTTAACAAAACTGTTGTTATAATTTAATTTGTATTCATTAGTATTACCAGCTGTGAATTCTTCTTTATATATATAGTTTAGAACAATGTATTCAAATAATTGGTCTTTATAAGTATAAACTATAAAAAGAATAATTGTAGTGATAATAAATATTAATAGTTTTTTCATATCTTTCACCATTATTATTATACCAAAAACTTAAAAAAAAAGAAGTACAATTAACAAAATATTTTCGATAAATTATTTATATTTATAAAAAAATCAATTCTTCCAAGAATTGATTAGTTCATAGCGTTAACTTTTTTAGATAAACGAGATTTATTACGAGCTACAAAGTTTTTACTAGCAACTCCTTTAGAAGCGGCTTTGTCAATTGCTTTAATAGCGGTTTTTAAATTTGCCTGAGCAGATTCTTTATCATTAGCACTAACAGCTCTTTCAACTTTTTTCATAGCTGTTTTCATAGTTGCTTCATAGTTATTATTACTTACTGTTTCTTTGGCGATAACTTTAATTTTCTTTTTTGCGTTTTTCATGTTTGCCATAATTTCACCTCCCAGTTAATTCAAGTAATTTAATTTTAACAAAAATTAATAAAAAAAGCAACAAAAATGATATTTTTATTACAAATATATGCTAAAACAAAATAAAAAATGTTAAATTATCCACAATATTAGTGGGTGATAAAATGGAACATGATATTGATTTAAGTAAATATCAATTAAGAACGGATTTAGCTATTGAAGCAATCGGTGAAGATAAAATTGAAGGAATTAGTTGTGAAGAAGAAAAATATGATGATATTAAAATTACTAATGTATATGTTGATGAAATTGGTAGTAAAAAAATTGGGAAAAAAATTGGTGATTATATAACGATTGAATTTACAGATATAACTGATTATAATCGAAAAGAAAAAGTGAAAGATATTTTTAGTCTTGAACTAAAAAAGTTATTAAAAAAAATCTCAATAAATGATGATGCATCGTGCTTAATTATTGGACTTGGTAATGATAAATCAACGCCAGATGCGTTAGGTCCTCTTACAATTAGTAATATTTTAGTCACAAATCATTTGTTTTTATATGGCAATGTAGAGGATGGTTTTAGAAAGGTCTCGGCTATTTCTCCAGGAGTAATGGGTACAACAGGAATTGAAACAAGCGATTTAATAACCAGTATTATAAATTCACTTACGGTTGATTTTGTTATTGTAATTGATGCTTTAGCTAGTCAGTCAATAGAGAGAGTTAATCGAACTATTCAAATGACAGATACTGGTATTCATCCAGGGAGTGGTATTGGTAATAAAAGAAAGGAAATTTCTAAAGATACAATTGGGAAACCTGTTATTGCAATTGGTGTTCCGACTGTTGTTGATGCGGTCACAATTGTTAGTGATACCATAAATTATATGTATAAGCATTTTTCATATACTAAAGATACCATTAATAAGCCAAGCAATCGATTAACAGTCGGCAATGTAAATTATTTAAAGAAAGATGTAATTGTTGACGAAGAATTAAAGCATAAATTATTTGGTATGATTGGTAGTTTAAATGATGATGAGGTCAAGCAGTTAATATTTGAAGTATTAACACCAATTGGCTACAATTTAATGGTTACACCAAAAGAAGTTGATTTCGAGATGGAAAAATTAAGCGATATTATTGGCAATGGAATTAATAGGGCCTTGCATAAAAATGTCAATAATTTGTAAGTTGCATAAACACCTTTAAAAGTAATATAATTTATTATAAGGAGGAGTTTTATATGGGTAAAAGAACAAAACTTATAATTGTTGTTCTCTTATTTATAATAGTTCTATCTATTGTATTTTTAATTAAAAATAGTTCTAATAAGAATGAATCTAAATATTTAACGGTGATGGTACTTACTGTATCTGATGATTTGGTTACAGTTAGAGATGGTAATAATATTATTTATACTTTTGATAATATTAATGATTTTACGTTAGAATCTGGAGATACAGTTGTTTTAGAATATACAGGTGTTTTAAATAAGGATATATCTAATCAAAGTATTAATGTAATAAATTATACAACTTCAAATGAACCAAGCAAAAGAACTATCAATAATGATATATTTGCTGATTTTTATAAAATGGCTCAAACTAAATTAGATTCTCTATCTTTAGATGAAAAAATAGGTCAATTATTATTAGTTAGAGTTCCTGATACAAATAAAATAGAAGATTTAAAAAAATATCATTTTGGTGGATATTTGTTATTTGCAAAAGATTTCAATTCTAAGACAAAACAAGAAGTAGTTAATATGATTAAAGGGTTTCAAGAGGCTTCTGATATTCCTTTGTTAATTGCGGTTGATGAAGAAGGAGGAAGTGTAGTTAGATTAAGTTCTAATAAAAATTTAGTTAGTGCTCCTTTTAAATCATCACAACAACTATATAAGGATGGTGGATTTAGTTTAATTAAAGAAGATACAATTAATAAAAGTAAAATTTTGCAAGAGCTAGGTATTAATGTTAATTTAGCTCCAGTTGTCGATGTTTCGACTGATCCTAATGATTATATGTATAAAAGAACGATTGGTTTAGATACAGTCAAAACAAGTGAATATGCGAAAACAGTAATAGAGGCTAGTAAAAATGGTAAAGTATCTTATACATTAAAGCATTTTCCTGGTTATGGAAACAATGCCGATACACATACAGGATCAGCAACAGACACAAGAAGTTATGATGATATTTTAAATAATGATTTACCGCCTTTTACGGCTGGTATTAATGCTGGGGCTGAAGCTGTATTAGTTAGTCATAATATTGTTAGTAGTATTGATCCTAATAATCCAGCTTCATTATCATCTGATATTCATAATTTGCTTAGAAATAAATTGAATTTTACAGGTGTCATTATTACCGATGACCTATTTATGAAAGCAATAACAGATAATGTTAGTGGGTCAGCGACTGTTAAAGCGATTTTAGCTGGAAATGATTTATTGATTGTTACAGATTATGCAGAAAGTGTTAAAGATATTAAAGACGCTATAAATGATGGTATTATAAGCGAAGAAGTTCTTGATGCTGCTGTTTTAAAAGTGTTAGCATGGAAATATTATAAAGGTTTAATGATTGATAAAATTAAATAAAGTTTTTCCTCATGAATAATTTAATCATGGTTTTTTTTTAGCATGGATATTTCAATTATGGTATAATATTTTTAAGGAGGTTATTTTATGAAATTAATTATCAATGCTGATGATTTTGGTTTATCAAAGGGCATTAATAAGGGAATAATAGAGGCTTATCAGGCGGGACTTATTAGTTCAACTACAATTATGATAAATATGCCATATGCAGAAGAGGCTATTTCGAAATGGAAGGAAAATACTTCACTTGGATTAGGACTTCATATTAATTTAACGCAAGGCTCACCTATTTGTAATAATGTTAGCTCTTTAGTAGATGAAAATGGCATTTTTCATAAGCATAGAAAGATTGAAAATGGTGAAATAGACATTTCTTATGAAGATGCTTATAGAGAAATAAAAGCACAAATTGATAAATTATTGTCGTATGAAGTAAGAATAGATCATTTAGATTATCATCATTTTATTCATTTGAATCAATCTATTAGAAAAGCTTTAATAAATTTAGCGTTGGAATATAAATTACCTTTAAGGACTGTTGATTCTAATTTTAGAGATGAGGTTAAGCTTAGTGGAATAAAAACACCGGATGAATTTAGTTTTGATTTTTATGGTGATGGCGCAAAATTGGAAAGCATTGTTAATTTTGTTGAAAAGCATAATGATAGCAATAGTATTGAAATAGTAACACATTGTGGTTATGTTGATGAAGATATGAAAGAGAGAACTTCTTATGTATTACGTGAAGTGGAGCTTAATGAATTAAGGAAGCTAAAAACTACCTCTTTCTATAATCAATATAATTTGAGCAAATATAGTGATTTATAGTATTTTGCTTTTAACTAAATATGTAATCCCTAGGAAATTTTGATTTAAAAAAACAAAATTATCTATGGGGATTTTTTTAAGTAAAAAAATCAGCCATATTTTAGACTGACAATACATTTTAAGTATTGAAAAGTTCGAACAGATTATTTTCTAATGTTTTTAAATGAATAAATAAGATTAGGATATTATATTATTTATCTCTTTTAACTATATTTAATTTACACAAAATTTAATCTATGTTAAAATATAATAAGAGAAGAGGTATGTTATGTTAATTATAGGATCACATGTTTCATTTAATAAAGATAAGCAATTACTTGGTAGTGTTAAAGAAGCATTAAGTTATGGAGCTAATACATTCATGTTTTACACAGGGGCTCCCCAAAATACTAATCGTTCAAATTTGGATGACAATTTAACTTATGAAGCATATCAATTAATGAAAGAAAATAATATTGTTTTAGAAAATATAGTGGTTCATGCACCTTACATTGTCAATTTAGCCAATGCTGAAAATTTTGATTTTAATGTAAGATTTTTAAAAGAAGAACTTAATAGAGTAGAATTATTAGGCGTAAATAAGATAGTAATTCATCCAGGTAGTGCTTTAAAATTACCTCGCGAACAAGGTCTTAATAACATAGTTGATACTTTAAATACGGTTATTGATGAACATACTAAGGTACAAGTTTTATTAGAGACAATGGCTGGTAAAGGTTCAGAATTAGGAATTAATTTTGATGAATTAAAGTATATTATTGATAATATGAAATATAAAGATAAAATTGGTGTATGTTTAGATACTTGTCATTTGAATGATGCTGGCTATAATATAGAAAATTTTGATAAAATTTTAGATGAAGCGGAAGAAAAGATTGGTTTAGATAAAGTAGGTTGTATTCATATAAATGACAGTAAAAATGTTATATCTGCTCATAAAGATCGTCATGAAAATTTTGGTATAGGTACTATTGGTTTTGATAATTTAATTAATGTTATTTATAACAAAAGAATAGAAAATATTCCAAAAATTCTAGAAACACCTTATGTTACATTCGATGATAATAGTAAAGAAAGATTATATCCACCATATAAGCAAGAAATAGAAATGATTAAAAATAAAAAAAATAATCCTAATTTAATAGCGCAAATTAGAGATTATTATAAATAATTTAAATTAAAACATTCAGTAATTTTACTAGAATGTTTTTTTCTAAATGAGATAAAATTAAAAAAAGTTATTATATATATTTTATGTTGTTTGTTATTTCTAAATTAGTTAATTTTTTAGTTAGAACTTTTTCTAATTTAGAGTCTAATGTTTTATCAAAGTTATCTAAACGTTTATTTTCAAAATCATCTTGTGTTAAACCAAAATCATCAAATAATAACTTATGAATATGATTAGTAATGGCAATTTCGTTTTTATCTTCATTAGATAGTTCTCTTTTTTTATCCAATTCTTTAAATTTATTTTCATAATACCTTATTTGATCTTCATGCTGTAAGAACCAATTAGTGCTAGGTCCACCATATATACCAGGTTCTATATAATAAGGATTTTTTTCATTATATAATTTATCTAGTTTTTCAATTACCATATCAAGCTCAGCTTTTCTTTGAACTGTTCCTTCTAATGTTTGATATAAATCAATTGTATTTATCGTTTACTTTGATGTATCATAATGAAAATTAAATAAGTTTATATAATGATTATTTAGTGGCAAACTAAAATCTAATCCAGGGTATTTGTTTTCATTACTTATAATGTTATATTGATAGTTCTCTTTTTTTAAAATGTTAAGTGTTCTATAATAAATATTATATATAGATACTTGATTATATATATCTAGTTCACTTAAGGCTTTTCTATCGGTTTTACTAATTTCATTTTTTATAACAGAAAAATCTAATTCGATTAAAGAATTTAAATATTCTATCATTGAACTTGATAATATTCCTTCATATTTTTTTAGTAATTCTAATAATTCAGTTTTTGTTTTAACTTTATTATAAGTAATAAAGTTACTAATATATTTAAATTTTTCTTGATTAGACATATAAAAAATCCCCCCGTAATCCAAATTATTGATACTTTTGTATAAATATCTACAAAAATGATACTATATATTTAATATTTATGTCAAGATTTAGTGAGGGAAATTAATATATAATTTTTAACTCAAATAATTTTGATATTTTTTCTTATATTCATAATAAAGTTTTTCAATTTTTTTGCTTGTTTCATTATCAAATTTTTCTTTTATTTTATTTAAAACATAAGCGTCATTACTTAATATTTGTTTCCAATCGTTTTTTATTAAGTTAAATATATAATATAACTGTTCTTCATTTAAAATTATATTATTTGAATTAGCAAAATTTTTAATATCTTGCATCGTTAATTTATCAATATATCTTTTTATAAAAAAATTTTTCAAACTATCACCATTAATAATATATTCTAAACTTGAATATTTAAGAATAAACTTATGTAAATTCCATAAAATATTATTAGGTGATTTTTATGTATAAAAGTATTTCTCTACCTTATAATTATGATTCTTTGGAGCCTTTTTTAGATAAAGAAACAATCAATATTCATTATAATAAACATTATTTAGGTTATTTAAATAAATTAAATAATTTACTTAATAGTGTTGATTATGATTATCGTTATTCGAAAGAAGATTTAGTTAAACATATTGATGAAATTCCTTTAAGTATTCGTGATGATGTTTTATATAATTTAGGTGGCGTTATTAATCATGAATTATATTTTTATTCTATGAGTGATAAAAAAGCTAATATTCCTAGTGGTACTATTAATAAAAAAATAATAGAGCAATTTGGTAGTTTTAATAATTTTAAAAAGAAGTTTATTGAGACCGCTAATTATTTAGTAGGTTCTGGTTATACGTTTTTAATTGTTAATAATGAAGGTGATTTAGAAATTATTAATACATCTAATCAAGAGACACCATATATTTATGATTTGGTACCTATTATGGCATTAGATTTATGGGAGCATGCTTATTATTTGTTATATCAAAATAGGCGTAGTGATTACATAAATAACTTTTTTGAGATTATTGATTTTGTTAATATAAATCAAAATTATGAAAAAGAATTATCTAAAATACAAAAAAAATAAAAAAACGATTTATAGTGGTAAAAATAAAAAAAATTTAGAAGCAATAATTTCAAAAAGATATAATGTATTGATTGGACTAGTAATTATACTTAATTCTATTTTATTAATTGGTTTATATTCTATTCAAATTGTTAATCATAATAGCTATATAGAAAAAAAAGAAAGTTTGAGTACACAACTAGTTGAAGGTTCAACTGCGCCACGTGGTAGAATTTATGATCGAAATGGGAAATTAATCGTTGATAATGAACCAGTTAAGACGATTACTTATAAAAAAATATCGGGGATTAGTGTTAATGAGGAAGTTGAATTAGCTTATAAGTTATCCGATATATTAGACGTAAATATTAATAAGCTTACAAGTGATGATTTAAGGAATTTTTGGATTATAAATAATAGTGATGAAGCAAATAAATTAATAACAGATGCTGAATGGAGCAAACTAAAAGCTAGAGAACTTACTAATGCTGATATTAATAATTTAAAAAAAGAACGTGTTACTGAAGAAAACTTAAATTCTTTTGATGAAACTAGTAAAAAGGCAGCACTTATTTATGCTTTAATGAATATGGGGTATTATTATGATACTAAAGTTTTAAAAAGAGGATCTGATATTAGTGATTTTGAATATGCATATATATCGGAGAATTTATCTAATTTAAAAGGTGTAAATACAGAACTTGATTGGGATAGAACTTATCTCTATGGCAATGTATTTCGTTCAATTTTAGGTAATGTATCTACAACATCAAGTGGAATACCTTATGAGCTTAAAGATTATTATTTGAGTAAGGGTTATAATTTAAATGATCGTGTTGGTTTGAGTTATTTAGAATATCAATATGAGGATTTTTTACGTGGTAAAAAAAATGTTTATGAATTATCGAATGGTAGTATTTTATCGTTATTAGAAGAAGGTGAAAGAGGTAATGATTTATATTTAACCATTGATATTGATTTGCAAAAGAGTGTTGAAGAAATTTTAGAAGAACAATTAATAATTACTAAAAATGAGCCCAATACAGAATTTTATAATCGGTCATTTGTTATTATTACTGACCCAAATACAGGTGAGATTTTAGCTATGGCTGGTAAACAAATTGTTTGGACTAATGATGGATATAAAATATATGATTATACACCAGGAATTTTAACTTCTCCTGTTGCTGTTGGTTCCGTTGTAAAGGGGGCTTCACATATTGTAGGATATAATACAGGCGCATTACAAATAGGTGAGGTTAGAGACGATAGTTGTATTAAGATTGCAGCTACTAAGGAAAAATGCTCATGGACATATTTAGGTAGTCTTAATGATATAACTGCTTTAAAACAATCTTCAAATACTTATCAATTTCGAACAGCTATTAATGTAGGTAAAGGTTATTATCAATATGATAGTCCTCTAAAAATTGATCCTGAGGCTTTCGATACTTACAGAAAAACGTTTAATCAGTTTGGTTTAGGTGTTAAAACAGAAATTGATTTGCCAGTCGAAAGTTTAGGTTATATTGGTGATAGTACACAGGCTGGATTACTTTTAGATTTTTCGATTGGGCAATATGATACTTATACGCCAATTCAACTTTCGCAGTATATTAGTACTATAGCTAATGGTGGTAAGAGATTAAAATTTAATTTATTAAAAGAAGTTAAATCAAGTACTAATGGTGATAGCATTTATAAATCTGAGCCTACTATTTTAAATGAGGTGGAAACGGAAGAAAGATATTTAAATCGCGTTAAATTAGGTTTTAGAGAGGTAATTACTGGGGGCACTGGTTATGGGTATATAGATGGTCAATTTAATGCGGCTGGTAAAACAGGTACAAGTCAAAGCTTTATTGATACAGATTCTGATGGTAAAATTGATAAAGAGACACTGACTAATACGTTTGTTGCTTATGCGCCTTATGATAATCCTATTGTCACATTTACAGTAATTTCTCCAGATTATACACATTACTATAATGGGAATTCTTATGCTTCAGCAGTAAATAAACGAATATCTTATGAAGTTTCAAAAAAATTCTTTGAAATTTATCAATAATTTGCTATAATAGTATGTAGTTATCAAAAGGAGGGAAAGACATATGGCTAAAAAAGGAGAAGCTAGAGAAAGAATTACTTTAAAATGTACTATTTGTGGTGAGCAAAATTATCGTACCGAAAAAAATAAAAGAAATACTCAAGATCGTTTAGAATTAAATAAATTTTGTTCAAAATGTCAAAAGACAACTGCTCATAAAGAAACAAAATAAATTTAATATTATTACATATTTAGGAGGTGTAGAGAGTGGTAAATGCTAATGATATAAAAAACGGAATGACAATATTATTTGAGGATAATATTTATGTAGTTTTAGAATTTTCTCATGTTAAACCTGGAAAAGGGGCAGCTTTTGTTAAAGCAAAGCTAAAGAATTTACGTACAGGGTCAATTGTTGAAAAAACTTTTAATAGTAGCATTAAATTAGAACGTGCGATGATTCAAAAAATTGATATGCAGTATTTATATAGTAGTGGAGAAAGCTATAATTTTATGAATATGGAAACGTATGAACAAATAGAAATTCCTGTTAGTCGTTTAGGTGATGATGCTAAATTTTTAAAAGAAAATTTAAGTGTTAATATAACTTTTTATGAAGGTGAAGTGCTAGGTATAATTTTACCTGATAAAATAGAATATACGATTACTAAAACTGAACCAGCTGTTAAGGGCAACACAACTAATAATGCGACGAAAGAGGCAACAATTGAAACTGGATTAATAATTAAAGTTCCATTATTTATTGAAGAGGGCGAAAAGGTTTTAGTTTCAACGAGTGATGGTAAATATGTGTCAAGAGCTTAAAGCTCTTTTTTATATATAAGGAAAGTGCGATTTTGAAAATATACAAAAAATACACTAATGATTAACAAAAGTGTATGATAAAAGACATAACTAAAAAGTCATTTTATAAGGAATGAAGAAGGAACAGCTTGCTCTTTGCCACATCTTTGGCAAGTAAGAGTAGAAACCTTCTTTTTAATTTTAAAATGGTATTTTTTTGTAGAACATTCATCATAAATAAAATCAGGAACTTTTTCAGTAAAACCACAATTTAAACAAGTAGTTTCAATATCTGAGTTTGTGTCATTATATGATGATTCATCAAAGTCAAATTCGAAATCATCTAAGTCATTAGTTAAATCGCTTTTCATAAAAAACCTCCAATCATGTGTAATAACTCTTATAGTATACCATTTCTTCATGACAAATTGGGCAAAAAAGAGGATCAAAATGAAAATTAATTAAAATTTTAGTTCTCCATTTATTAAATTGTTTTTTATTTACTAAAAAAACTATTCATATGAATAGTTATACTTTAAAATCTTCAGTGTCATCATCAGTCATATCTTTGCCATCAAAATAATTTTTGTGTTCATAGCGACATATTAAAGCTACTATATTAGATGGAAATTTATGAATTAGTTTGTTATAGTCAGTTACTATATCATTATAGTATTTTCTAAATGCTACAATTTCGGCTTCTGATTCACCAAGTTCGATATCGATTTTAACAAATGTATCATTTTGTTTTAATTCAGGATATAGTTCTTTGTATTTATTAAATTCATTAATTAAATCATATAATTTACGATCAAAATCAAAATTTGATAATTTTTGAGAACGTAAATTTTCAATATTTTCCATAATATTTTCTTCTACTTTTGTTGCTGTTTTGATTATGGTTATTGATTTATTTAAAAGATCAAATCTTTTTCTTAACGTAGAATCAATATTAGCCTCGGCTTCATTCATTCTTATAATGAATGTTTGAAATTTGTTATATAGGCTAGCAAAACCAATACCCAAAAGAGCTATTATTACAATAATTATCAGACAAACTGTGAATATTTCCATATTAATCACCTATGATGATTATAACAAAACTTGATTAATTTTTCAATTGTTTGGTATGAATTCTGGACTATAATTTATTTTTTCATCAAAAGATATGAAATCAACGTAAATCATAAGTAGCAAATTCCAAGTTCCCGTTGATGGATCACTTAGAATAATATGATCTCTACCTGATTGTTCAATAATGCCAACAAATTCACGGTCTCTATATTCATTGGAATCTGGGAAAGTCATATGTACTCTTACTTTTTTACCTTTATTAAGTCTTAAAATATTTTCAATATATGATTGTTCCATAGGCAGTATATCAAGCGTATTTTGTGCCGTTGTTTGATTTGGGGTAGGGGTTGGGTTTGTTCCAACATATAATGGTGTTCCTGGAAAATTTTGGCTACTATAGTAATTATTATTCATAAAAAATCATCCTTTCATAAAAATATATTCTAAGATAATTTAGAATATTAATGAATATTTACAATTTTTTTTGATTATGCTAATATTAATATAGGTGATAATATGGATAATAGAATAATTAAATATGAAAATGTTAGAAATGAGAAATATTACATGATTAATTTACATAGAAATAATGATATAGATATTTTGTTAATTCATGAGTTTGAAACAGATAAAGGCAATGATTATATAGTGGTTGGAGAATCAAAAGCAGGAATAACTAATGTAACAAGAGAGAGTGCTACTTGGTGTAATCTTATCTCTGAAACTGTATCTGCATATAAAACTAGTGCTATATTAGAGAATAATGAAGATACATATCAAAAGGTTGTCAATATTCCTTCCTTTTATCTTACGAAAGAAGGTTATGATTTGGTCACACATAAATTTTTATTTACTAATAATGAAATCATTAGAACAGTTGGGTTAGTTACAGCAGGAAATTCATCATATAAAGACTATGAAGTTTTAAAATATGATAACAATTTTGCATTTATGAGTTTTGATGATTATGATAAAATTTATATTTTGAGACCAGAGGAATTGGAAAATATGAGTATTCAAAGCATGATTTTATTGGTTAAGAATAATTTAAATAAAGTAAAGCGTTTTATTAGTTTTAATAATAACTATAGTGATTATGTGTGTATAAGTTTGTTTAATTATTCGGGCGTCTCTATTTCAACAAGTGGTTTAGAGTTGCTAAAATCAGTAGTAAATACAATTGATATATATAATAACATGCGAAAAGAAAATATTGAGACTAAGAAAAAGTAGGGATTTTTGAAATCCCTACTTTTGTATATTTATCGATAATATGGACCATAATATGGATATGGATAAGGATAATAGTAATTATTGTAATATGGTCTTGGATAGAAAGCTGGTGCTAAAAGTCCGCCAGTAATTCCTCCTAGAATGAATGGGCCTAAAAATCCGCCACCAATAATTCTATCTTGATTAGATCTTGGTCGGAAATTATTTGGTCGATTCATGTAATTAACTCCGTAATTCATAAAATTTCCCCTTTCGTAATATACTATGAAAAATTATAGAAAAGAGTGAGACTGATGCAAGAAAAAATCGAAACTTTATGTGATACAATCACAAACTATTCATTGAAAATTCAAAATGGTGACCGTGTATTAATAACTTATTATTCTAGTGAATGTCATCCATTAGTAAAAGAATTGATTAATAGGATTACCGATATTGGTGGTGTTTGCTTTACAAAGTTAGTTGATGAAGAAATTAATGCATTGTTAAGTAGTAAAACAAATGATAAAAGAATAGAATGTCATCGAAAACTAAGAGAGTTTGAAGTTGATAATTATGATTGTTTTGTAAATATTTGTTATAATACTAATGATTATG
The DNA here is from genome assembly GCA_022795155.1 of Bacilli bacterium. Classification (GTDB taxonomy): domain Bacteria; phylum Bacillota_I; class Bacilli_A; order RF39; family UBA660; genus CAJLIR01. The sequence goes on from JAAWGF010000013.1 coordinate 39,983, forward strand.
TTAATAGTAATGTTGATGCTGAGATAAGAAATAAAATTTTATTATCAACGACAGATATTGATGCAATTCGAACTAATGAAAGACGTTGGGTTCTTTTAAACTATCCATCGCATTTAGATGCTTATAAAGCCCATATGACGAATGATACTTTTAAAGAATTTGCTTTTGATGTTATGACAATTAATTACCAAGAAATGTATGAGCGTTTATTACCATTAAAGGAGTTAATGGAAAAGACCGATGAGGTTAGAATTGTTTCACCAGGTACTGATTTAACTTTTAGTATAAAGGATATTCCTGTCATTCCATGTTGTGGGGAGTCTAATATTCCAGATGGTGAGATATTTACGGCCCCTATAAAAACAAGCGTTAATGGAACGATTAAGTATAACACTCCATCGCCATATCAAGGGAATGTTTATAATGATGTTACATTGACTTTTAAAGATGGTAAAATTATTGAGGCAACTTGTAGTGGTGATAATGATGCTTTAAATAAAATTTTTGATACTGATGATGGAGCTAGATATGTTGGTGAATTTTCTTTAGGATTAAATCCGAAGATTTTAAATCCGATGGGAGATATTTTATTTGATGAAAAGATTATAGGTAGTATTCATTTTACACCAGGAAAATGTTATGATGATGCTGATAATGGGAATACTTCAGCTATTCACTGGGACATGGTATTAATTCAAAGAAAAGAGTATGGTGGTGGTGAAATTTATTTTGATCATACGCTTATTAGAAAAGATGGTTTATTTGTTCTACCAGAATTAAAACATTTAAATTATAATTTGTTATGAAATATGTCTATTTACATATAATTAAATAGGTGATAACATGAGGAAGTTTTTTAGTGTAATTGGAATTTTTACACTAGCTATTGTAAGTTTCATTTATACAAATAAAACAATAGAGGTAGCAAAACAATTTGATAATGTTATGACAACTATTAATGAGATAAGTAGCGATTATTATGTTGACCCAATTGATGGTATGATAATAGATGATGTTAATTTTATACCAGGTATAAGTGGACATGAGGTTAATTGTGATAAAAGTTATAAAAGTATGCGGAAATATGGTGGATTTAATAGAAATTTATTAGAATATAATGAGATTAAACCAAAAAATAAATTAGAAGATAATTTAGATAAATATATAATTAGTGGTAATAAAAATAAGTCAATGGTAAGTTTAATTTTTATAGTTGAAGATTCAAATAATATAGATAAAATATTATCAATATTAGAAAATAAGAATATTAAAGCTAATTTTTTTATAGATGGCGCTTGGTTAGAAAAAAATAATGAATTATTAAGCGGAATAGTTTCTAAAGGTCATGGTATTGGCAATTTAAGTTATAATCGAAATTATCAAAATAGTTCTTTTGCTTGGATGGACACAATAATTAAAAGATTATCTCATGAAAAATATGGTTTTTGTTATAGTGAAGAAGATAATAGTGATAATTTAAAGTTATGTGCGATGAACAATAATTTTACAATCAAACCTAGCATTATTGTTAAGAATTATCCATTAAAAGAAATAAAGAAAAGTATTACAAATGGTAGTATTATTTCTATACCAATTAATAAAAATGTTGAACAGGAATTGTCAGCAGTTATTAGTTATATAAATAGTAGAGGTTTAGAAATTGTAACGTTAAAAGAATTATTAAAAGAAACTATCTAAAATAATAAATAAGTTAATAATTTTATATAATTGCGTATTTTACGCAATTTTTTTAATTTTTATAAAAGGATTCTAGTTAAATTGTGTATATATTTATATATAGAAAGGAGGAAAATTACTACTAAAATACTATTGACGAAAAAAAAGAAAAGAAGTATAATTTAATTGGTAGTTAACTATCGTAAAAATATATACATTAGATAATGATTATTTATTTAAGAAAATATTTAGAAATGAATTATATTTAAAAAAATTATTATTAGGTTTATTTAATATTAAAGCAAATAATATAAGTTATTTAAATACCGAATTAGTAAAAACAAATAAAAAGAGTAAAGTAGGAATTGTTGATATGTTACTTAATATTGATGGAGAAATAACTTTATTAGAATTACAAAATATTAATCGTCATAATTTTAAAGAAAGAATATTATTCTATTCCTCTAGTATTATGATAACGCATGGTTTAAAAAGTGGTGAAGATTACCGAAATTTAAAAAATATTAAAGTATGTGCGATAATAAATTATAAAGGATTTAATAATGATATTAAAGATATAATTAAATTAAAAAGAAAAAATAGAATATTTACAGAAAAGTTAGAATTTCAAATCTTTGATTTAACGAAAGTAGATAT
>JAAWGF010000042.1 GCA_022795155.1 Bacilli bacterium
GATAGTTAATTAACTATCAATTTTTTTGTATATTTTTTATTATAAATAAAATTTTTTATCATTTCAATTTGCTCATAATCAAGAATTGAGCCATATATAATTGCTGAAAATAATAAATCATTATCATCATAATTAAGATTACTATTTTCTAAGCAAGATAAATTCCTTAATATTTTATTTTTAGAAATTAAAATGCCATTAAAATCATATGTCAAATTGTCTTTAGCATACTTTTCAAATTGTTTTAATTCATTATTGCTAATTACATTTCGAGGACTATTATCTAATATATGGCTAATATCTTTAGGAATATAGCCAGAAACATTATTTATAATATAGTCATCTAATTCACTATCATTTATATAAAAATTAAGGCCAGTTTCAATTTTGTCTTTTAAATTTTTGCTTTGAAAATTTATTAACTTGGAAATATAACACCTTTTAAAAACAATAAAACTATTTTCGTTTATATCAAGTTTTGCTTCTTTAATATAATTAGAAAAGCCTAACTCAATAAATAAATCTAAGCAATCTAATAATTTATTATTACTTAATATATTTTTATTAAATTTTGGGTTATATCTCTTTAAAGTATTAATATTATTTTCTAGAGTTTGATTATCCATTAGTAATAGTTCGCCAATATAATTATTGGCAATTTCATAATTTCGATTTAAAAGAGCTATATTATTAGATAAAACACTATTTAATCCTTCAATATTGTTAATTATATCTTTATCAAAAAATACTTGCGGATTTTGATTTAAAAAACTTAAATTAATAATATTTTTAGTTAATAAATCATTAATTTTAGTAACCATCTCGTAATTAGTATTTACTAAAATATATAGTCCATTATTCGAATATATATCTATCAAAGAATTATTTAAACTTATTAAGTAAGTTAAAACTTTTTTCAATTCGGTCATATCAGCATATTTTAATAAAAAATTTAATTTGCCAGTTGCTATTTTATCTATATCATAACCACAATTTTTTAACTGCAATTTTTTATTTTTTAAATTATCTTGTGATAAACAATCCCTTTGTCTAAATAATTCCTTGCTAAAACTTTGATTAAGTTCTGTTGCATATTGATACAGCGAAAAAACTGTTTCGTCATCAATATTTTTAATAAGACTAACATCGATCGTATATGGTAATTTTTCTATATGTTGTAGATTGGCTAATAAAGACTTATAAGCATAGTATTTTGTTTTGATATTAACAAGAAATTTATTATGATTTTGGATTAAATCCTCATAGTATTTAAAAATATCATTTCTAATTTGTTTAATTCCAAGATGTTCCTTTAATTGTCTATTTAATTTATTAGCCGTTTTTTTAGCTATATCAGATTTAACCTCTTCTTTAAAGTGTTTTTCATATGTTAACCTTATAAAATTAGAATTAAACACATTAGTATATGAATAAAATAAACGGGCTATTCTTTTCAAAGTATTTATATAATTTTCATTATCAAAAATAGAATTTTTAATATAGTTTGATAATTCATAATTAATAATAAATGGATCATGAGCCGTTAATTTTTGATCATTAGGTGAAACAGCATTACATTTAGTATCTACTAAAATATTGGCTAGTAAAAATTCATTTTGTTCTATTTTGTTTTTGAAATCTAAAAAGTTTTCATCTGTGTAATAACTTCTATGCACTATTATAAATAATGTTTTAACTGAAATTTTGGGCATTTTATCATGAAGATAAAAAATTGCTTTACCATACTTGTCGAAGAAATCAACTTCTTCATCAGAGTCATTTGATAGTGCTTCTAAATCTTTAATTTTTTGACATATTATATTTGTTATATCAATTATATCAATCATTTGAACAACCTCTTCTTTCCATTTAAAATAAGGCCTATTTCAGCCGTAGCATTAGCATGTTCACCTAATAATGTTTGTTGTTCACTATCTGTCATTTTTAAAAATTTTTTTATTTGTAAAAATCCTTCCTTAGATATTCCACGAATAAATCTACCATACTCATTATTTGTATTGAATTTCTTTATTATGACATCTATAATTAAATACAAATTACTCGTTATTTTTAAATAAAATATTCTTACTTTGTCACTTTTGACCTCTAATAATGCTGAATAAAAACCATCGCTCTTTTTCCCTACACGTTTATTATTTTTAAAATTACCATTTATTATTGAGTTAAAAGCTATTGAAATATTATCATAATATTCAGATGGTATTTGATTTAAACTATTTAAGAAAATATTATTACCATATTGTGTTGTTAAGTATAAAATTTGATTATTTATAGATAAATCATCTTGCTGTTGACTAATTTGAAGATAATGTAAATTATCAATAATGTCTTTTATGTGTTGTTCATATTCATTAAAATCGTTATTGTTTTTTTCTTCATATTGTAATCTTTTTATAGTGATTAATTCCAGATAATAATGTTTCAATAAATAATTAATAACTTCCTCATATTTATGCTCATTTACCATATCTGCTAAAACAATAAAATCGTCTGGTTCAGAAATTTGTTCAATAAATTCGACATAATTAGAAATATCTATTGGCTTATTGTTGATCTGTTCGGTTTCTGATGAAACAATAGTTTTTAATGGTATATGTAATTTAATATTGGCAATTCCATCGGCATCAGTATTCTCGATCTTTTCTAATTCTTCATTTTCTTTAGTTATTTTCTGCGTAATAGTTAAATTATAAGAATATACCTTTTTTATAATTATATTTTTTTCTTCAATTGTTAAATCCATTTGTTCAATGAATTCCATCAATCTGTCAATATCAATATAGCTGTCATCACTTTTAATAATTTGATTAATATAATTATCTAAACTTTTAAAATTATTTTCCATATTAATCCCCTCTTAATTAATGTTTTATATTATAACATTAATTTTTAGGAATTTAAAGAGAAAAAACAACTTTTTTTCAATATCTTAAAAGTTGTTTTTCTTTAAAAATTATTAATTATATTTTTCATGATTCCATTCAGTGGACTTAGACAGTACTTGCTTTTCGTTATCAATAAAAACTAAATTCTGCTTATCATAAACCTTTTTCTCACTTGGTATAAATCCATGAATGCATGTATGAGGAAAAATCCAAGTAAACTTTCCAATAAAAGTTCCAGGGGAAGTTGTGGCATTAGATCCAATTCGGCTGTTATCACCTAAAATAATACCCATTACATCTCTTTTTAAATTTATCGGATTTTTATCTTCATCTTTGATAATAATATCTGATTGATTAAAACCTCTGTTTGCAACAATAACACCCGAACCAATTCGCGAATTTTTACCAATAATAGAATCGCCAACAAAAGCTAAATCTGATACTTTAGAACCGTCGCGCATAATCGTATGTTTTACTTCTGTACTAAAGCCAATAACACAATCATTACCTAATATTGTTCCTGGTCTAATATATGCATTGTATAACAATTTACAATTTTTTCCTATATAAACAGGTCCTTCAATAATACAATTATTTCCAATTTCCGTTCCTTCGCCTATATAAACACTTCCAATAATTTTTACATTCTCGCCAATTTTGTTTGTATTGATTTCTTGTTTATTTTTTTCTTTTATTGTTTCAATAAATTTATAACTCGCATCAAAAATTTCTAATACTTCTTTTTTATTATTTATTAGTTTATAAAAGATTTCATCATTTTCGATTTCTGTAAAATAATAATCAATTTTAAAATTCATAATTCATTCCCTCTCTAATTATAAAATATTATAAAAAATATATTCACAAAGTTTAAAAAGTATGATATACTTAACTAGTAATTGTTTTTTGTCTTCTTAGCTCAGTTGGTAGAGCAACTGACTCTTAATCAGTGGGTCTGGGGTTCGAGCCCCCAAGAGGACACCAGTTTGTTATTAAAAATCTAGTAATTATTAGTTACTAGATTTTTTTAAATACTATCAAGCGCTAATATTGTCATATCATCTAAAGATTTTTGCCTTTCAATCGCACTTAACTCTTCTTTTTTATAATGTGAATCAACGACGGTAAGTAGACAAGCAGCTTCTCGATTAAACATTTTAGCTAAATAGAAAAGTGCAAAAGATTCCATTTCAGCAGCAATCGCATTCAAATCTTTTGGCAAGCGATTTAAAAAAGCATTTAAGTCCGTAATATACCAGTCAAAACAGTCAGTTGAGAACACATTACCTTTAACAATATTAATGTTTTTTTCTTTAGCAACCTTTTCAATTTGTTTGTTAACGGAATCAGAAGATATTGCCATTTTAGTGTTATCATTGTTTAATGTATAAGCAAAATTGCTTTCTGTATAGCTTTTATCTACTAAAATAATATCTAACAAATTTAAATCCTCGATATAAGCACCACATGAACCTAGACGAATAATTTTTTCAACGTCATAAAATTTAAATAATTCATAAGCATAAATTCCCATGCTAGGTATACCCATACCATGAGCCATAACAGTTACTTCTTTTCCTTTATATGTTCCAGTATAAGCATAGATATTTCTAATTTCATTAACTAGTCTTGCATTTTCTAAATATTTTTCAGCAATTGCTTTAATTCTTAATGGATCACCTGACATTATGACAGTTTTAGCAATTTCACCTTTTTGTGCTTGATTATGAGCTGTTGGCATTGTATCAATCCTCCTTATTTTTTATTATAACACCATTTTAAAAAAAATAATATATAAATTTGATATTCATTTTTCTATATAATTATGATATACTTTATTAAGAAAGGAGTTTTTATGAAAAAAATTTTTAGTTTTACAATTATATGTACCATTGCATTTTTACTTACAGGATGTTTAAAAGACGAAAAAGCTACTGAATACAAAGATTATATTAAAGCGGCTATGGATGCTAGTTACTTAGGTAGAAGCGAAACATATTTAGTAGTTGCTAAGACAACTAAAGAGGATGCTGAAGAATTATATGATCAAACGGCTGAATATTTAGCTTATTCAATTATGAAGTATAATAGTGTTCCTTATGATGATATTAGCGAAGAAACTATTAATAAATATAAGGAACTAGCTAAAAAAGCTTTAGAGAAATCTAAATATACAATCAATGATGGGAGAAAAGTTGATGGTGTCTATCAAGTTAAAGTAGAAATTACACCTATTGATTTATGGGAAGCAACATATGATGAAGTTGAAGATTATATTGATGAATTCCTTGATAAATATCCTAACTATCAAACAATGGCTGGTGATGAATTATTAGCTGCAAAAGAAGAATACGCTAACAAAGTTTTAGAAATATTAAATCCATATGTTGAAGACATGAAATATAAAGATACTGTAAGCAAAATTGTAGAAATTCAATTTGATGATGATGGACTATATGGCATATCTCAAGATGATTGGGACGATATTGACGATTATGTAATGGGAATAAAGTAAGATAAGAATTATCTTGCTTTTTTTGTTAAACTACCCTACTATTTTAATTTAATATGTACAAATTAAAAAAAAAGTTATATAATAGATTTGTTAAGAAATTATTTGCTGAAATAGCTCCAACGGTAGAGCAACTGTCTCGTAATCAGTGGGTTGCAGGTTCAAATCCTGTTTTCAGCACCAGATTGATAGGAAACTCGAACTTTTTATTCGAGAGTAATAAATATTAACTAGAAGTACCGTCTAGTTTTTTTGTTATTTGAGAATGGAAGTGATG
>JAAWGF010000014.1 GCA_022795155.1 Bacilli bacterium
CGTTTTCTTTTTTCCAGTCCTCCAGCTTGATGACCAGATCGATATTCTGTTTTTGCTTAACGCATTCCACACCAAACAGCGTCTTAACATCGATGTAAAAGCCAAATACTTCAAATTCATACTTCATTAGTTCTTTATTTGAATATTCCATAGCGATATTTAAAACAGGCTTTAGAGATTCATCATTATCTAATAACTCACCTATTTCACCATAGTTTATAATTAAATCTAAATTTTCATCAATAGTTCGCTTATTTAATCCAAAACTAACTAGGCACCCAGCATGATTTAGAGTTTGTAAACTTTTTCTATTAATACTTTTTCCATACATTCTCTTTACAAAATCAAAGATGTCAATAAATTGCCCATGCTTTCTTTCATTAAGAATCGCCGTCGTAATTACACCACCAATATTTCTAATCCCAGATAAGGGATATCTTAAAGATTTTTTATCAATTACATACTCATCAGTACTTAAATTTATATCTGGGCTTAACAAATTAATCCCAAGTAATTTACACTCATAAATATAATCCTTGGTTTTTATCTCACTTCCCATAACACTAGAAAGTAAACTCTTCATAAAATATTCTTTATAATGTGCTTTTAAATAAGCCATTTTATAAGCAATTACCCCATATGCAACAGAATGGGCTTTATTAAAACCATATTCAGCAAATCTTAAAATAAAGTCAAAAACTTTACTAGCAATGTTATAATCATATCCTCTGTTAACACTTCTATCAATAAATTTGTCCTTTTCGGCTAATAAAACATCTCCTTTTTTCTTACTCATAGCCTTTCTCAAGACATCAGCTTCACCTAAGCTATATCCAGCAAGTTTCACAGCAATCTGCATAATTTGTTCTTGATAGACAATTATTCCATTTGTTGGTTTTAATATTTCAACTAGGTTAGGATGCAAATAATCAATTGGCTCTAAGCCACGTTTTCTTTTGATATAAGTATCAATATTTTTCATAGGACCTGGACGGAATAAAGCAAGAGACGCAATAATATCATCAAGACAATCAGGCTTAAATTTCCTAATAAAATTCATCATACCTGTTGATTCAAATTGAAAAATCCCTAATGTATAACAATTAGTAAAAATATTAATTGCTTCTTTGTCATTTAATGGAATATTATCGAATGTTAAATTTATTTTTTCATTTTCATTAATTTGTTTTAAAATATCCGTAATAGTCGATAAATTTCTTAAAGCCAAAAAATCCATTTTAAGTAGTCCAATTTCTTCTAAATATTCCATTGAATATCCCGTTAAATAAAAACCATCGGTATGCATATCTAATGGAATAATTTCATCTAAATCATACTTAGACATTACAACGCCTGCTGCATGGATTGTTTTATGCCGTTTAAAGCCCTCAAATTTAGTGGCAATTTTATATAAATTAAATAATTCCTTATTAATGTTAAGTAAGTTTTTTATCTTAATATTCTTATTATAATTTTCTTTAAGTGATAATCTAGAATCTAATAATTTAGCCAAATTATCAACTATATTCAAATCTATATCCATCACACGACCAACATCTCTTACAACTTGTTTAGCGCCTAATGTACCAAAAGTAATTATAGGAGCGGCTTTTTTATTCCCATATTTCTTCCTACAATAATCAATAACCTCTTCCCTACGATCATACTCAAAATCAATATCTATATCAGGCATACTAATTCTTTCTGGATTCAAAAATCGCTCAAATAATAAATCATATTTAATTGGATCAATTGTTGTTATATTTAGGCAATATGAAACTAACGATCCAGCCGCACTACCTCTACCTGGCCCTACTAAAATACCACTTTCTTTAGCAAATCTAACATAATCATATACAACTAAAAAATAATTGCAAAACCCCATTTTATTAATTATATCAAGTTCATATTTTAATCTATCAATATACTTTTTAGATACTTCATCGCCAAACAATCTTTTTAATCCATCAATACTAAGTTGTTTTAAATAATGAAAACTATCTATATTATTAGGGCAATCATAAATAGGCAATAAATCTAAATTAAACTCCAATTTCAAATTACAAAGTTCTGTAATTTTATAATTATTTTGTAAATCAATCGGATATAAAGCTTTTATTTCATCTAAAGTTAATAAATAATTATTATCTTCATAATGAACTTGTTCTAAAATAAGACCATCTCTTATCCCTAATAAATATTTATAATAAACACTATCCCTTTTATTTAAATATAAAATTTCATTTAAATAAATTAAATTATCGCCTGATAATTTTTCTCGCTCACTTAAATTTTTGTATCCTTTATATATAATTCTAAAAATACTTTCTAACTTTGAATACAAATTATTAATGCTTTCGAATGATACAATACATAATAAATCATCATGACATTTTTCTAGCAAATCATAACTTATCGTGGTATCGCTTAAAGAAGTAGCTATTTTTATCAAATTTTTGTAACCATTATAATTTATACAGTATAATAAAAATTTATTACCATCTAATGTAACCTCTAACCCAACTATAGGCTTGATATTATTATCAAGGCACTTATGATAAAATTCCATTACTCCATACATATTGTTATCAGTTATAGTAAGGGATTCAATACCGTTCTTTTTAGCAAACTCAATTAAAGAATCAATATTAATCATACTACTTAATAAAGAATTTTCACTTTTAATATAAAGCGGTGTATACATAGAATCCCTCCTTTTACATTAATTTTAATTAGAAAATATTACTTTTTTAGTACTTTGCTTCGACCTATTAGAACAGGATTAAACCATCCAACACAATTTGTAAATTCAAAAGAATTATCCATACTACTTTGACAATTATCATTTCGACAATTACTACAACTCTTTCCTTCCAAATCACGTATTATTTCAGCTATTTGTTGTGGTCTAAGTTTTTGACAAACCATTTCAAAATCAATATCTAAATTACCATCCATTTCTACATTTTTTTCATTCATATTTACTACCAACCCTCATATAAATATTATAGCATAAACAAAAATCAATATAAACATTTGTTTGATTATTCATAAATTTTTAACAAAATTATTAGGAAATATTTGACTTATTTTAAATAATATAGTAAAATTATATGGCATAGGGAAAAAAACTTGAAGGAGGAGATAATAATGGCTATTAAAATAACTAATAAAAAACCTTTATTTGGTAATAGAAGAAGTCACGCTTGTAACGCTACAAGACATGCCCAAAAACCAAATTTACAAACAATTACACTAGCTGATGGAACTAAAATAAAAATTAGTGCTAGAGAATTAAGAACATTAAGAAAAATCAGTAACAATGTTGAAACTATTGAAGAAGTTGCTGCTTAAACAACAGGTTAATATACCTGTTTTTTTTATAAAAAAATATATAATATCTAGCAAGAAACGGGGAGAAATTTTTAATGGAATATTCAAAATTAAATTCAAATAATTGTAAAGGATTGAAAATAACTATTGGTACTAGTATTTGTAAAGTTAATACTTATAATTTTGTAGATACATTTGCAAGTTTAGATGATAAAACTATAGAAAAAAGATTGTTACAGCTACAAAGAGAATTGCTACAAATAACAAAACATGCAGTTAATATAAGTGCGCGTGGTTGTTCATATATAAAAGCTAGTAAGCCTAAAAGAAAATAATTTATTTTGTAGTTTTATAAATCGTATCTTTGAATTATTAAATTTTTATACATTAATATGCTACATACTTCACGCTACATAATAAGGGTAATATTATACCTTATTATGGCGAAGACTTTAGTGGCATAGCCACAAGTCCCGCTTATGAATGTATTTTCCAATACTGTGCAATGCCACAGTATTTTTTATACAAACATTTAAAATAAATGACTAAAAAATTACTGGTTATTATCAGTAATTTTTAATTATCTTTTTGCAATTTACAATATATAATTGAGCAAATTAATGATGTGAAAGGAATAGTTAATAAAAGTCCAAAGCTTCCGACTATTATTTGTAATAATTCAACAATAATCATTTCTCTATTTAAAAGTTCAATTAAAGAACCACTATATATGATTAATAAAAGAGTTGTTGATAATGAGCTTCCAATATAAGCCATGACTAAAGTATTAGACATCGTTCCCATCATATCTCTACCGATTGTAATTCCCGATTTCATTAATGATTTAATATTCTTATCTTTCTCTTTAGCTTTTTCATAAACTTCTAATAAAGATGCTGATAAAGAAACGGCAACGTCCATAATTGCCCCTACTGCACCAATGATAATCCCACCAAAAATCATCGCTATCAAATCGAAAGTTTGGTTAGTATCCGCAAGTTGTAAATAATAAGATTGTTCATCAACAAAACCTGTTAAATGCATAATCTTTGTCATAATAATTGTTAATAAAGATGTTAGGAAAATTCCCGTAATACACCCAATCATTGAACATAATGTTTTTTTACTAGTACCGTTAATTAATAAAAGTGTCATAACAATAATAAATAGACAAGTTATAATCGACCATACATAAATATTATGCCCTGATAAAACAGCAGGGATAAAAACTATGAAAATAGATAAACAAGTAAATACTAATGCAAGAATTGTATTTACACCTTTTTTTTGACCAAAGACAATTAAAAATATTAAAAATATAATTCCTAACACCAATAAATTATCAGTTCTTACATATTCTGTCATTATATAATCGGCTTCGTTTGTACCATTCATTTCCATTAATAGTATTTTTTTACCATCAGTAATTTCTTCTTGCTGACCAGCATATAAGTCATTAATTTGTTGGGCAGCTTCAACAATTTCCCCTTTATCATCACCAGATAAAAGTTTAGCTTTAAAATAAATTGTTGTCTGTTTATGTATTTCATTCCCTATTTTATATTCGTTCAAATCAGTATCTATTATTTCTATTACTTTGGCTTTTACAATATCATCACTATTTTGAAACAAATCTAAGTCTTTACAAAATAAATTACCTAATAAACCGATATACAAAATCGATAAAACAATTGTAGTTATATAAATAATTAAATTTTTCTTCATTTTACACCTATAATTTTTGACAATTTTCACAGTAGCAAGTCCCCCTACCACCAACTCTAATTTTAATAATATTAGTATTACAAATAGGACAAGGAGTATTCTCTTTATTATGAACCTTTAAATTTTGTTGAAATCTACCATGAACGCCTTCACTAGATGTATAACTTCTAATAGTTGTTCCACCATCTTTAATAGCTAAATCCAAGACCTTTTTGGTATTATCTATAATACTTTGTAATTCTAAATCAGTTAAATCAACACATTTTTTTAAAGGGTTTATATGACTTAAAAATAGGATTTCGTCAGCATAAATATTGCCTATTCCAACAATAATACTTTGATCTAAAATAACGGTTTTAATTGGTAACTTTTTAGATTTATATTTTTCTTTTAAATACTCTATAGTCAAATTAGAATCCCATGGTTCAAGACCTAATTCATTTAACGGCTTTCTATCATTAATTTCTGATTTTTTAATTAAATGCATTCTTCCAAATTTGCGGGTATCCTGGTATCTAAGTTCTGTATCATCAGAAAAAAGAAACGATATATGTTCATGTTTAGTAACCTCGTCACCTTTTTTTCTAATTAAATATTTGCCTTCCATTCTCAAATGACTTAATAGAAAATAATCATCAAGTTCAAACATTAACCACTTACCACGCCTTTTCATATCATTTATTGTTTGATTAATTATTTGCTTTTTAAATTCATCAACAGTTGGAAATTCTATTAAATTAGGATAAAAAATATTAATATCTACAATTTTTTTACCCAATATTTGTTTTTTTAATGTATTTTTTACTGTTTCTACCTCTGGTAACTCTGGCATATAATTCACCTCTATATAATTATAACGCAAAATTATAATTTGATAAATAATTTTATAACAAGAAAAAAATAACAATTAAATGTTATTTATTTCATCATTCATAAGCAAAATTAAATTTTTTAATAAATTAGTATCATTAATAGGAATAAGCTCATTTTCTAATTTTTCAACAAACATCATATTTGAATTATCATTTAAATCGACTAAATATAAATATTCCTTATTATTATATTTAACACTTGAAATAACCATATATGAATTATTGTCATCTAAATCCAAAACTGTCCCAATATCAAACATGTTATTTGCTCCTTCCTATATGTGTATCATTACTTAAGTCAGTACTATCATATTCTAATTCATTAGGTAATCCATTAATTGATTCTCTATTAAATCCCGCTATGGCTTTTGGTTCTGATATTTCCCCATTAATCTCTATATTGTTTCTCTTAAAAATATTTGATATATTATTAAATATTTGACCACTTTGATTACGCAAAGCTTCAATAGTTAATTTCAAATTAAATTCAGCCATAGCACTTTTAGTATTAGCTACATCTGCTGGCATAGTTTCTCTCATAATATTTAATTCACTATTTTTAGTATTCCATTCTTTTAAATTTTTTAAAACATTTTTTCCGCTAAAAATAGCTAATAAACCAGCTAAATTTCCAATAGGACCAACTTCCGAAATGAAATTTTTTAAATTGTCTAATGTTAGCCATTCATTTAAAGGTCCAAAGACTACCCGAATATAACTTTGTAAATTTTCAATTGAAGCTTTAACAAAACCTTCACCATTAATAAAATAATCCTGAATATCTCTCATACTTTGAAAAACAGTTGGCATACCTAATTTTTGAGCCGCAACTTGCGCAAATGACATAAATGCTAAAGTACCAATTCCACAGATAAAGGCATTTTTCATTGCACTTTTCATTGAACTATCTATATCAGCTCTAACTTTTACTATTTCATACTTTCTATCTGCCTTACAAAATGATTGTAACATAGATTCATTATCTGAATCTATTTTTCTAGGAATATCAATTAATTCTTGATTACTAATAGCTTCATCTTGAGGCATACTAACATTTTCTATATTTTGATTTTCTTCCATATATAAATCTCTCCTTTAATATTAAAATAGCATTCATAACGTTGGTAAGTCAATGTTTTTAATATCGCTTTACATTATTATGTAACGTTAAACAAATGCATATAATAAATATTTGTTAAAATACAACAAAATACGATTTCTAGTAATTTTTGAACTAATTAATATTTTAAAACAACGATAATTGACTAGATTCATCCATACCTTCAAAAATATCCATCATTCGCATTTTTTCAATTAATGTTCCAGATATTTTGGCACGTTTTTGTAAATCTTCAATGCTTAAAAATTCTTGCTTTTCTCTTTCTTCAACGATGTTATTAGCAACTGTATCACCAAGTCCATCAATCGCATTAAATGGTGGATAGATTTCTGTATCATTTTTAGCTACCCAAACAATTGATTCACTATTATATAAATCAACATTTAAAAATTTAATACCACGAGCTGTTGCTTCTAAAGCAACTTTTAAACTTTCTAGTTGTCCTAATTCCTTATTAGTAGCTTCATAGCCTTTATTTTGAATTTCAATAATTTTTTTTCTAATGGCATCATAACCACCAATCATCGCATCTAAATCAACATCAGTTGCCTTTGATGAAAGCCATGATGCATAGAAATAAACAGGCATATGAACTTTATACCACGCAATTCTGAAGGCACTAATAACATAAGCAGCAGCATGGGCTTTAGGGAACATATATTTAATTTTACGACAGGATTCAATAAACCATTCGGGAATATTTGCCTCTTGCATAATTTCAACGAAGCCCTTCCATGTTTCTGGATCTTTACTAGCCTTACCCTTACGGACAAATTCCATAATTTTAAAAGCTTTGATTGGTTTAACACCTTTATACATCAAATAAACCATAATATCATCACGACAGCCAATTGTATCTTTAAATGGTACTAAAATATTGCCATTTTCATCAGGCGTACACAAATCTTTAGCATTTCCAAGCCAGACATCAGTTCCATGAGAAAGACCTGAAATTTTTACAAGTTCAGCAAATGTTGTTGGTTTTGTATCCTCAACTAGTTGGATTGTAAATGGTGTTCCGAATTCAGGAATACCTAAAGTACCTGTATTACACATAATTTGTTCTTTAGTAACGCCTAGAGCTTTCGTTGATGTAAAAATACTCATTGTTTCTTTGTCATCTAGTGGCACCTTCATAATATCCGTTCCCGATTGTAATTGAATTAAACGAAGCTGCGTTGGATCTGAGTGACCTAAAATATCAAGTTTTAAGACACATTCTTCAATTGAGTGATAATCAAAGTGTGTTGTTCGCCATGCGGAATTAGGATCCTCAGCAGGAAACTGGAATGGTGTAAAATCAAAACATTCCATATAGTCAGGTATGACGACAATTCCTCCTGGATGTTGACCTGTTGTTCTTTTGACCCCAGTACATCCAATTGCAAGGCGCTCAACTTCAGCTGTACGCATAACAATATTTTTATCTTCGCAATAACCCTTAACAAATCCGAAAGCTGTTTTGTCAGCAACTGTACCAATTGTACCTGCCCTATAAACATTATCAGCTCCAAACAAAACTTTCGTATAAGCATGGGTACTAGCTTGATTTAAATCCGAAAAGTTAAGATCAATATCAGGAACCTTATCAGCATTAAATCCTAAGAATGTCGCGAATGGCATATCCTGTCCATCTTTAATTAAAGATATATTACATTTAGGACACATTTTATCTGGCAAATCAAACCCTGAAGAATAATCAGCTCCAAGAGGGTTACCATTATCATCTTCAAAAATACTACATTTACATTTACCACATCGATAATGTGCTGCTAGTGGATTAACTTCGGTTATTCCCATTAAAGTAGCAACAAATGAAGAACCTACAGATCCACGCGAACCAACTAAAAATCCTTCATCATTTGAGTGTTTAACAAGGCGTTGCGCAATTAAATAAATTGGGTCGAATCCAGCACCGATAACCCCACCTAATGATTTTTTTAAATTCTTTTCAACCGCATCATCACTAAGCTCTTCATCAGATGTCTTTCTAATAAAAGCACGAACTAAATCTTTAACATCATCAGAACCTTTTAAAATAACTTCATGTAATCTCTTAAAAGATTCCTTTTTTAAATCCTCATCACTTAAATTGCTATCCTTTAAATCATCCTTAATGGCCGTTAAGACAACATCACCATATAATTCAGTCGCAATACGCTCTTCAATTGAATATGGGAGTGGTTCCCCATACCAAGCTCTTGCCTTATCATAAACTAAATCGGTAACAACGCGTGGACAATCAAGATAAGATTTCTCATCATCACTTTTAACTCGTGGCGAAAAAGGTGTACCACCAGTATCAGGAATGACTTCTAATTCATCAACCATATCTAATACTTTATTAGTATTGGTAACAACTATTTCATAAGCTAAATCATTAGGTAAAAATGAAAAATCTTCTAACATTTCGCGAGTTGTTCTAAAATGTTGTGATGGGATACTTTTAATATCATTTTTAGCAAGTGGATGCCTACCACCCCCAGGTACCTTCTGATTAACAATGATTTCGCGGTAAATTTTATCTTCTCTATAGAAATGATGAACATCACCAGTTGCCACAATAATTTTACCAGCTGATATCGTTGCATCAATAACTTTACGAATATGATTTTGTAATTCGACCTTATCTTTAAAATCTCCAAGTTGAATTAGATGATCATAAACTTCAGGTGGTTGAACCTCAACATAATTATAAAAATTAATAATATTTGTTAATTCTTCCCCTTCTTTACTTCTAGCTAAAGAGAAAACCTCTGATTCATAACAACCACTACCAATTAATAAGCCACTTCTAAGTTCATCTAATTTACTTCTTAAAATACGAGGCGTTTTATATAAATAAACCGTATTAGCTAAAGATATAATCATAAATAAATTTTTAAGCCCCTCTTTATTTAGCGCAATCGCATTAAAATGATAAGTACGACCAAATTTATATATTTCATCTTTAGAAATCAATTTATCTAAATCACTGATTTTTTCGAATTTTTGAGCTTCCAATTTTTTTAACATTTTATGAAATACTAAGGCTGTTCCTTCGGCATCATAGTCAGCTCGGTGGTGAGCATCTTCTTCCCAAGGGATATTATATCTTTTAACTAATGCCGAAAGCCCATGTCTAGCATAGCCTTGGTCTAATGTACGTGATAACTCTAATGTATCAATGACAGTATTAGTAAATACACCTAAATTATATTTTCGCATTGACATTTCAATAAATGATATATCAAACTTAGCATTGTGAGCAACCATTGGTAAATCACCAGCCCACTCTAAAAACTTTTTAGTAACCGTTTCTTCGTTATCCTTACCCTTAACCATTTCATCGGTAATGCAAGTAAGTTCGCTTATTCTATCAGGGATATGACGACCTGGATCAATTAATTCATCAAACCTATCAATAATGTTTCCATCTTTAATTTTGACTGCACCAATTTCAATCATTTGATCAGCGCCACCTGCATTAAATCCCGTCGTTTCGGTATCGAATACGACATAAGTATTACTAATAAGTGGTTCATCAGTAGGTCTAACCACAATATTTACTGTATCATCTACTAACGTAAGTTCTGTTCCATATAGCCCTTTAAAAATAGGTGGATTTTTTAATAACTCTTTATTTTTTTCTAATTCGTTATTAAGTTCTTCTTTCTTAGTATTATCCGTTTCTTCTAATAAAGCATTCTCTAACTCTTCTATTTTTGCCTTAATTCCATTTTTTATTTTTTTATTATGTGATTTAATAATTCCAAACGATATAGGAAATGCTTGACAACCACTATGATCAGTAATAGCTACCCCACGATAGCCCATCTTAATTGTTTTTTCAACTAATTCACAAGTATGTTTGCCTAAGTCTAATTTTGTAATGCCATCCATCTGACTCATCATTGTATGAGCATGAAGTTCAACTCTCTTAACTGGAGCATCATCAACCAATTCTTGTTTTTCAACTTTGAAATTATTTACATCAGTAGCACTTAAAGTTAATTCTTTTGAATAGTCATCATTTTTAACACTACCTTTTATTCTATACCAATTACCTACTTTTAAAGCTTTATCGATTATATTAAATTCTTCTTCATCATTAACAAAAACTTTCGCATAAATACTATCTGTATAATCAGTCAATTTTAAAGTTATAATTTTAAGCCCTGTTTTAGTTGCTATGACATCTTTGCCAAATATTTCTACTTCAACAATAACCGTTCCTGTTGAAGAAATTGTATCTAGCCTAACAGCTTTATCATCTACCTTTTTGCCAAAAACAATGTCGGGATTATCAGGTTCAACAATTAAAGGTAGCCTTTTATAATTTTTATCAGGTACCCACTTTCTTTTTTCCTCTTTAACAATTTCTGGACTACGCTCTAATAATTCTTTTGGAACATCTATTTTTAAATCATTTTGAATTTCTTTTCTAATTTCGTTATCATCTATAACATTAGTAGAAATATTTATATCATATCCTATCTTTTTATATAATAAAAGCAATTTCTCTTTTATATCATCAATTCTTAATTGTTGAGCCAAATTTAGAGCATTAATTACTAAATTATTATTATTCACTTCTATTTTTAAATCAGCTAGCCCTTCGATAAGTTTTGAAGAAGCCGCTATTTTTTTAATTAGCAATTTATAATAACCCTTAATATCACTATCTTTCTTATTTAAGACCGTAAATAGTGCCTCAATACTAGATAATTCGTCATAAGACTTTTCTAGCAAGTCCATAAATTCAAAGTAATCATAAGCATTTAACATATTATCAATAATAATATAAAAAACATATTTTGTTTTATCATGATTTCCAACTATTTTATCAACTTTTGAATTTTTAAAATTATCATACTTTTCTTTTGGATAATTAATTTTTGTTAATAAAGTTTCCATATATTGTTGCATACTACCACCTATTAAAATTATAACAGAAATTATCTCTTTTAGAAATAAATATTAAAAAAATATGATATTTAAATTATATATCACATTTTATTCTTCTTCAGCATCTTCATCATCAATTATTGCTAAATCGTCCAAATCATCATCAACGTCATCTAAATCATCATCAATTGAACTAATCTCTTCTTCTACATCTAATTCATCATCTTCAGAAACTTCTTCAGCATCTATTTCTTCAGATTCTTCAATATCCTCTTCGTCATCATCCTCAACAACAACATCTATTTTATGATTATCACGAATATCCCATTCAGCATTATCTAAAAGAACAAATCTTTTATCAATTGTCAAAGATGTATAATAATCCCCTATTTTAGATGCATATTCTTCATCAGTATAATCTAATAAATCGCAAATAAGTTTAAATATTGCTGGTGTTGTCATTGTTTTTTTATTTTCTTTAAGTAACATATAAGTTAAATCAGTATAAGAAAGAACCTCTAATTCCTCTTTTGTCATTTCTTTTAAACTCATAATTTTTTCCCTCCACATTTTAGCCTTCTAACGTTACCGTTAATATATTATTACATTATCGTTGGAATGTCAATCACTAATAGATTTAATAATTGTTTTATAATTTTATTTGTTAATGTCAGAACATAAATCCAATCATTTTTCTTTATTTCATCACTTAAATTATTTAAATGATTATTTTGATAAAATACATTTGTTAAAACACAAAGTTCGTATAAATAATCTGCAATATAGTTAGGTTTTCTTTCCCCAAATGCATTATTTAAAGCATATACTAAATTAACTATTTTGAATCGCAAATCCCTATCAACATCATTATATATAATGTCTGTTAAAGTATTTATATTACTGTTTTTAATCATTTTATTAATACGAAGATATGTGTATAAAATATAAGGTCCTGTTTTGCCTACTACATCGGAAAACTTCGATAAGTCAAAAATATAATCTCGTTCACGAGCATTTTCTAAATCTGCGAACTTTAAGATGGCGTTAACAATTTTATCAATATCCTCTTCACTCATATCCTTGTTAGTTTCTTTTTTAGAAATAAATATCTCTTTAGCTTGCTTAAATAAATTCTCTAATTTTGGTGTATCGCCACTTCTTGTTTTATAAGGTTTTCCATCACTACCATTAACAGTACCGTAACCCAAAAATTCCAGTTTTGATTTGTCGCAAATAGAAGCTTTATCAGATACTCTAAATACCTGTTCAAAATGCAAGTCCTGTCTATTATCAACTACATACAATATATGATCAGGATTATATTTTGTTACCCTTTCATAAATAGTAGCTAAATCCGTTGAAGCATAAAGATAAGCACCATTACTTTTTTTAAATACTAATGGTGGCAAAGGCTTTTTATCATCATCACTAGCTACTTCAACAACTAAAGCACCGTCACTCTTAATTAATAAATTATCTTTTTCTAAAATATTCTCAACTGGTTTTAAATATTGATAAGCATCACTTTCTCCTTGCCACAAATCAAAATTTACCGACAAATAATCATAATTCTTTTTTATATCGGCAATAGATATGTCTCTAATCTTTTTAAAATAAGAATAATATAAGGAATTACCATCTTGTAATTTCTTTGTTATATCGGCACATTCTTGTTTTATACTTTCGTCGTCTTTACAAAGCCTATTCATTTCAGGATAAATATAATCTAAATAAGATATATCTAAATCTTCTATTTTTTTATTATCGCGAATCATACCATATATAACTTCACCAATTTGTAAACCATAATCGCCTAAATGCACATCACTGAGTGTTTTATGACCCATATACTGAATAATACGTTTAATACTTTCTCCTACAATAGCTGTTCGTAAATGACCAACATGTAATGGCTTAGCAACATTTGGGCCACCATAATCTAAAATAAATAATTCTGTCTTTGTTGGCATAGCAAGATTAAATTTCTCATGGCAATTCATTTCTCGTATACAATCATTAAGTAATTTATCACTGATTGTTAAATTCAAATACCCATTTACAATATCTATTTTCTGATAATTATTAGAATTTATTCGCTCTTTAATAAAAAGCGCTATATCATTAGGTGATTTGTGTAATACTTTAGCATACCAAAAACAAGGTATCGAATAATCACCCATTGTCTTTATTTTAGGTTGCTCTAAAATTATTTGATCAAAACTTATATAATCCTTTAAAACATCATATAGATCATTTTTTATTATTTTCTTTATATCCATTATATCTCCTCAAATTCTAATTTAAAATTTATAGTTTCTTCATTACTATTTATATTATATATAATTTCTATAGAATTTTCTAAAACAACTAATTTTTCCGTTTTAATTTGTAATTCTAAATAATTATTACTCGGTTTAAGTAAATAAACTCCTTTAGTGTTTTCCTTTTTATCAAAGATAAGATTTATCTTAAAATCTAAATTCTCTCTTGTCAATATAATAATATTAGAAATATCAATTATAACTGATACATCATTATCTTTATATATAATCTTATTTTCCTTTTTTATTCCTTTAAATAAAAATTTTTCATCATTAACAGTTGCTTTTATTCTAATTTTTGACACAAATAAATCACCAACTTAACTGGAAGTAATTATAGCATATAATCCTAATAAAAGGTACTATTTTTTTCAATTTTTTTATATTTAATATCAATTTCAAAAAAATATAATTATTTTACTTATATTTTTATCAAAAAAACTAATAATAAATATAGTCAAAGGTTGGAGATTTATATGAAAATTTTTAAAAAATGTATCCTATTAACAAGCGCAATAGCTACTCTTGCTAGTATTTTTTATATTGGATTATATATTTATGCTAGAACTTGGCCAAAATTAGATATTGGAGCTGCTAATAGCTTTTATTTATATGATAATGAAAACAAACTTTTCACAGGCAGTAATTCTAATGATTGGATAAATTTAGAGCAAATTTCACCACATATGATAAATGCCACTATATCAATTGAAGATAAAAATTTTTATGCTCATAAAGGTTTCGATTTCCCAAGAATTTTTAAAGCGCTCTATATCAATTTAACCAATGGAAAAACCTTGCAAGGCGCTTCAACTATAAGTCAACAATATGCCAAAAATTTATTCTTAGACTTTGGAAAAACATGGAATAGAAAAATTGATGAAGCATGGCTTACTATTAGACTGGAAGCATATTACACAAAAGATGAAATACTTGAAGGTTACCTTAACACTATTAATTATGGTGGCATTTTTGGGATTGAAAATGCATCACATTATTATTTTAATAAAAGTGCTAGTGACTTAACGTTGGCTGAAGCTTCAATCTTAGCAGGTATACCTAAATATCCAGCCGAATATTCTCCATTAGTAAATGAGGATGCTGCTAAAGAAAGACAACTTTTAATTTTAAATTCTATGGTTAAAAATAAATATATAACAGAAGAAGAAAAAAATGAGGCCTATAATACAGAGTTAGTTTACTATGGGGTTGAAGAACGTAACAATTTAGCAACACTTATGTACTATCAAGATGCGGTTATTGATGAATTAAAAAGTATAAACACTATTCCATCATCATTTTTAACAACTGGTGGTTTAAAAATATATACTAACCTAGATTTAAACTTACAAAAAGAGATGGAACAAAATATGAAAGAAAACATTACTAACGAAAAATTAGAAATTGCGAGCATCGCAATGGAACCACAAACTGGTAAAGTTTTAGCTTTAATTGGAGGAAAAGACTATTCTAAAAGTCAATTTAATCGAGCAACGAAAGCTAAAAGGCAAGTTGGTTCAACAATGAAGCCAATTCTTTATTATGCCGCTTTAGAAAATGGGTTCACACCATCTACGACTTTTAATAGTACAAAAACAACTTTTGTTTTTAGTGAAAACCAAACTTATTCGCCTAAAAATTTCGGTGATCAATACCCCAATCGTGAAATAAGTTTAGCAGCAGCATTGGCTTATTCCGACAATATATACGCTGTTAAAACCAATCTTTTTTTAGGTGAAGATATTTTAGTAGATACCGCCAAACAACTAGGAATAAAAAGTCCATTAGAAGCAATCCCATCTCTAGCTTTAGGAACTGAAGAAATAAATATTATGGAAATGATGCAGGCTTATGCCTCATTTGCCAATATGGGCTATGCGGTTACTCCGCACTTAATTGAACGTGTTGAAGATATGAATGGAAATATTTTATATGAATATAAAAACGAGCCAACCCAAATTTTAAATCAAAATTCTGTTTTTATTCTTAATGAACTATTAACTAATTCCTACTCAAGTGATTTTATTGATTATGGATACCCAACTTGCTATAATATTGCCTATAAAATGACTCATAAATACGCTGTTAAAACTGGAACAACAGATACAGATATCTTAATATTTGGCTATAATCCTGATTTATTAGTTGGTATATGGTCAGGATATGATGATAATTCGACAGTTTCTTCCGCCGAAAGTACCGGAATTAAAAATATGTGGATTGATACAATGGAAGATTACTTGATTAATAAAGAGGACCACTGGTATGAAATACCTGATAATATTGTTGGTGTATTAGTTAATCCAATTAGCGGTGAAATTACAAATGAAAATAAAAAAACTTTACTATACTATTTAAAGGGAACTGAACCATATCTAAAAAAATTAGAATTAGAGGATATTCTACCTGTTGATAAACAAGAATAATTTCTTGTTTTTTTACATATATAATAATGGTGAAAAAATGAAAAAAAATATTTTAGAACTCATAAAATATCTTTTAATACCTCTAGTAGGTGGATTTATTATAGGTGTGATTTCAAACACTACTAATTACAACCTTATAATACCATCAATAATTTTTCCAATTATCTGGACTATTCTCTATACATTAATGGGTATTTCTAGTTACCTTGTAAAGCGTGATGGAGGTAATCTTAAATTATATTATTTACAATTAATAATTAATTTTCTATGGCCTTTAATTTATTTCAATTTAGATGCCAAATTTTTAGCCCTGATTATTATTATTATTTTAATTATTTTAGTAATTAATATGATTTCATATTTCAAAGAATATAATAAATTAGCTGCTAAATTACAAATACCATATCTTATTTGGTTAACCATAGCCTTATTGCTTAATATTGTGACTATCACCAATTAAATACTATGCACATTCAACAAATCTATCAATAGATTTACAGGTATAGTCATCAATTATAAGAGGTTCAACGATAGTAACATCTCCATTTTTATCCAAATACAATGCGCCACTTTTTATTTTTGAACTATAACTATTTATTTTATAACGTTTATCATTAATAATACCTTCAAACTTATCGCCATTAAGCGTAAAAGTAATAGAATTATTCCAATCTCTATCATTATCTACCTCATATTGTTTGATAAAGTTTTTGGCACTATTAATATTTTTATAAGCTATTTTTTTTGCTATATCCAATTGTTCCGCATTTTTAGATTCTTCACTACCACAACCAGTTATCAAAACAATAATTAAAAGTATATAAATCTTTTTCATAAAAATATCATAACCCTTAATTAACTATAAATTTTTTCATATAATTTTTCAAAACTTTATTTATTAATAATGCACCAACCAATAACTGAATAATTACTATTACTAAACCAATAATAGGAAAAGCATTATTAATAAAATACGAAATGATAGTTAATATTAAATTTGCAAATATATAAAATTGCAAGATACTTATAATTAAATTATTAGCAGCTTTCTCACTTATTGTTTTTACATTATGAAAAGCACTTCGCTGAGCAATTGCATTAAGAATCAATGTTAAAATTGAATTAGAGATAACACTTAATAATACTATAATAACTATAATTAAAATATAATTAAAATCTTGCTTTAATACGGTCTCACTAAGCATTTCTATTATTCCCCTAAATACTGAACCAGGAATAATAGATACTACAATACTCCAAATTAAATAAGAAATAATATAATTTAATAAAATTTTTTTCTTTTCCATAATACTTTTATCAATATGAAAAATATCAATTATAATAAGAGAATCGATACTTTTTTATCATATTGTTCCTTTCTATAATAATGAAATACATAATCTTTAATACTTAATAATTAGATTATTTTATTGCTATACTTATAATACATACTTTTAAAGCATTTTTGTTGATTTCAATGTTATAAAAAATCTTAAAACAGTCACCTAGTTTTAAGATTTTTTATGATAATTTTCTAAAAATTCTAATGCCTCATCAAAAGTTGAAACACCAACTATTTCAATATCATAATCATTTTTTTCTTTTAAAGTTATTGCTTCTAAATAGTTTTCACCACTTGGTACAATAAATATTTTTGCTTTTCCCTTTATTGCCCCAAGCAATTTATATTTAACACCACCAATACTACCAACATTTCCTTTTGAATCTATCATTCCTGTTCCTATAATAATATTTCCCTTGGTAATATCTTCTTCTACAAGAGAGTTATATATTGCTAAAGCTGTCATAAGACCACCTGATGGCCCAGATTCTGAACTACTACTTTTAATTTTTATTACTGGATTCGTTTTCAGCTCTAATAATTCATATATAACAATGCCAACAACTTTTGAATTATCAATTTCTTTAACCCTAGCTATCCTTTCATAATTTTTATTGTTATTCTTTACTTTAAACTTTATCTCATCGCCAATATCTTTACTAGCAACAATTTGACTTATTTCACTTTTATCAGCTATCTTTTTGCCATCTACTTCTATAATTAAGTCCCCTACTTTTAAATCTGTCTCAGAAGTAGCATCTAAGTAAGCTACATAAAATTTTTGTTCTACTATTTCATAATCAAAACCAGCCTTACGATAAGCCACCATAATTGCGTTATTATTTGCCTCTTTAAGCGCTAATTTATTACGAAATAATAAATCATCAATTGTTTCGTTCTCTAGCAAAATATCCTCATTTTTCGATATATCCCAATTAGGATTTAACCACGCATAAAAAAGAGTTGGTAGCGTGGCACTTACCTCTGAAACATACGCCATATTAAAACTTCCTTTTGATGTATATGCATTATCCATTTCAATTCGCTTTGTTACATTAATATAGCCACCTGGGGCTTCAATCGTATATGGTAATCGAATAGTAAAAATAATAAAAATTAATACTAAAAATATTAAGAATCGATAATTTTTTAAAAAGATTTCTTTTATTTTATCATATAATTTATTAAACATAGGCTTTTCCTTTCTAATAAAGAATATATGAGTGGAGGACATTTTATGAAAAAAATGATTAATACTATTTTAATTTTAATTATTTTAATAGTAGTAACTATAGAGATTTTGACAGATTCAGAATCAATTTTAAATGCGGTTAGCTTCTCTTTCAATATTTGGAAAGAAAATGTTTTTCCCTCTTTATTTCCTTTTTTTATTTTATCAGAACTACTAATCAATTATGGATTTATTGAACTTATTGGTGAAATATGTAAACCTATTATGAATAAAATTTTTAAAACTAAAGGTGTTGGAGCTTTTGCCTTTATAATGAGCCTAATTTCAGGATTCCCAAGTAGCGCAAAATATATTAGAGAATTACACAAAAAAGAATTAATAAATGAAAAAGAAGCTACCAAATTATTAACTTTCACACATTTTTCCAATCCTCTCTTTATTTTAGGAACCATTTCCTTATTATTCCTAAATAATAAAGAAGTAGGATTATTAATCTTAATTTGCCATTATTTAGGTAATATTATAATTGGTATTATTTTTAGAAATTATTATCCCACCAAAGACAAAACAACAAAATCATCATTCAAAAAGGTCATTCGTGAAATTAGTGAAAAAAGAATTAAAAATAAAAAAAGTTTTGGTCAAGTTGTAACAGACGCTTTATTAAATAGTATCAACACTTTGATATTAATCTTAGGTGTAATCAGCATGTTTCTAGTTATTACAACAATCATTGATAATAATATTAATTTAAATAGTTTCAATCAAAGCATTCTAAATGGTTTTTTCGAAATGACACAAGGATTAAAATATGTTAGTTTGGAAGCAATACCATTAAAATTAAAATGTACTCTTTCAACTATGATTATATCATTTGGAGGCTTAAGTGTCCATATGCAAATAATAAGTATTTTAAGTGATACTAAAATTAAATACTTTCCCTTTTTAACTGCTAGAATACTTCATGCTGTAATTTCATCATTATTAATATTCTTCAGTTTTGATATTTGGATGAATCTCTTTTAGCAAAAAAAAGATAACCAATCAATGTTATCATAAACCTATACACTTATATTTAAAGTAATGAATTTATTTGTTCCTTTATTAAACCAGTGGCATTCATTATAATATTAATATTAACGTTCTCTGTTAACAAATTTTTAGCAATATCAAATTTTCCTTCTTTTTTTCCAACCTCATAAGCCATATCATAATGCTCCGTTTCATTCATCATTAATCTTTCAATATCTTCCATTTTTTCATATTCCTTTCTATTTTTATTATAAATTATTATCCCTCTTAATATTTCTTTATAAATCTTTCTTGTGAGTATTCGTTCTAATCCTTTAATATTTTCACAATTAAATAAATTTACTAATTCATAATATTTTTTATTTCTATCGTTTTTATCTACTTTAGTTAAGTCAAATATTTGATATTCTAATTTTTTAGTAAAGACTTTATTTCTTCTTTTTAATTTTATGATATCTTTAGTTTTTTCATTAAATGAATTATAGTTTATTATCGCATAAACTTTGATACTTTTTAAATTTTGATAATCTTCTCCCTCCTTTAAACAATGATGATGAATAACACCTGATGAATAAAATAATAATCGTTCTTTAAAATTATGACGATTAATATTTTGTAACTCGAAAATTACAATTTCATTATCAACATTAAGTAGCATATCAACAATACCAACTTTACAATTTTTATTAGTCTTTACTAATTCGGTATTTAAATATATTATTTTATCTGCTTTAACATTAAACATATCCCTTAACAATTGCTTTAAATATAATTCACTTCTAAATATTTTTTTAAATAGATAATCATTTTCTAATGTATATATTTTCATAATAGTTAACTACTAATTAAATTATACTTCTTTTATTTTTTTGTCAATAGTATTTTAGTAGTAATTTCGCTCCTTCCTAATTATAAATATATATATACAATTTAGTTAAAATCCTTTTCCCCTACAAAAAAAAATTGCGTATTTCGCAATTTTAAAGTAAAAATAAGTTTTAATTTAATCAACATTAGTCTTCCATAAACCATGCTTATTACAATATGCATACAAAGTTGCATCTTTTAAGTATGGAAATTCAACCTCTGCTTTTAATTTATCATTTAAATATTTAGTAATTTCTAAATTATTTTTAACTAAAGTAATAAAAGAAATATAATGATCCTCTTCCATAACATGGTTTACTTCAACTAAAATTTTGTCATTAATAATTTTATAACTTGGTAAATGCTTTTCAATTGCGCATTCAGTAATATTACTCTTTATATCAAGCATTATTTCATTACAGCACATTATATTTTGATTATTGTAAGTCATAACATTAACAATTTTTCCACATTTACTACATTTCTTTAAGTTTAATTCATTCATATAACCACCATATTAAATATATACTTCTTTTTTTCTATTGAAAATACCATTTATACTAAAATCATCATTTTGTAAACTACCATCATATTTAGTTATTACACAAGCATAACCTAATTCTAAACTTTTTTTTACATCGATAATTCTTTGATTAGTAGAACCTCTAAATTTAACATTTAGACTTTTTTTTGACAAATCAAATCTACCATCAATTAAAACATCAATTTGTTCTAAAAATTCAAGAACTTTAGTATTTTTTTTAGCTATCATCATCAATTGTTCAAAAGTATAACCAGTATAACACCAAACATTAAGATTTAATGCATGACAATATCTAGCAATTTCTAAACAAGCAGGAATTTGAAAAAAGGGGTCCCCACCTGAAAGCGTTATACCGTCTTGATATTTAGTATTTTTGATTTTTTCTTTCAAATCTTCAATATCAAGCTCAAATCCACCCTTGAAATCATGTGTTTCAGGATTATGGCAGCCTAGACAGTTATGAGAACACCCTTGCGTCCAAATAACTGTTCTAAGCCCCTCCCCATCAACAATACTGTCCTGTTGCAAATTGCTTGCCAAACGAATTTTCATTACATATTACCTAAAGAATGTTTTACACGATCATGCTCTTCAGCACGTTTACCATTATTAAAACGTTCAACAGTTCCAACTAAATAACCTGTAATACGGCGGATTCTTTCAAATCCTACACCTTCTCCAACTTTTTTTTCTCTTTCACCTGATACAACATTTTTTACTTCTGTTTTCATAAAAATTCTCCCTTCAATTTTCTATTTATTCTTTTTATTTACAACAATTAATATTTTTTAACAAATCAACACTGACAGCCTCGCCAGCTCTTCTACCACATCGTGGGCAAACATCTTTTATAATTCCTACATACCCACAAACTGGATCACGGTCAACTGGATGATTAATAGCACCATAACCGATTCCCTCTTCTTTCATAATACGAACAATTTTTTCAAATACATCAACATTTTCAGATGGATCACCATCTAGCTCAATATAAGAAATATGACCTGCATTAGTTAAAGCATGATATGGGGCCTCTAAATGAATTTTATTAGCAACCGATATATTAAAATATACAGGTATATGGAAAGAATTAGTATAGTAATTTCTATCAGTAACACCTTTTATTTTTCCATATATTGCTTTATCAATATTAACAAATCTACCTGATAATCCTTCAGCTGGTGTTGCTAATAAAGTAAAATTTAAATTATATTTTTCAGAATATTCATCAGTTTTCTTTCTCATAAAACTAATAATCTTTTGACCTAATTCTTGAGATTCGCTTGATTCACCATGATGCTTGCCAACTAAAGCTTTTAAACATTCTGCTAAACCAATAAAACCAATACTCAAAGTACCATGTTTTAATATTTTCTTTAATTTATTATCAGTATTCTTTAATTTTTCAGAATCCATCCAAATACCTTGACCTAACAAGAAAGGGAAATTATAAACATGTTTGCCACATTGAATTTCAAATCTTTCCAATAATTGATCTCTAACTAAATCCATTAAATCGGATAATTCACTAAAGAATCCATCTAAATCTATTTCACTATTACTTACAATGCCATGCTTAATACCTAAACGTGGTAAATTAATCGATGTGAATGATAAATTACCTCTTCCCGGTGTAACAGCTCGATCTGGATCAACAACATTCCCTAAAACTCTTGTACGGCAACCCATATAACCAACTTCAGTCGCATAATCGCCTTCTTTATAGAATTGTAAATTAAATGGGGCATCAATAAACGAGAAATTAGGAAATAGACGTTTAGCTGATACACGACATGAAAGTTTAAATAAATCGTAATTTGAATCTTCTGGATTGTAGTTAATACCCTCTTTTACTTTAAATATTGATATTGGGAAAATTGGTGTTTCACTTTGACCCAATCCTGCTTCAACGGCTAATAAATAATTTTTCATAACCATTCTACCTTCGCTAGATGTATCAGTTCCAAAATTAATTGATGAGAATGGAACTTGGGCACCAGCTCTAGAATGCATTGTATTTAAATTATGAACAAAAGCTTCCATTGCTTGATAAGTAATTCGGTCAGTCTTACTATAAGCCTTGTCATAGGCGATTCTAAATAGACGTCCAACTTGATCACTATCTTTAATAAATCTTTCAAAAATATTTAAATCAAAATCAATACTATCTAATTTATCAATTTCTTTAGCAACACTTACCATATTAATAAATTGTCCGAAGTCAGAATAATCTAATAAGTCACTAATTGTTTGTTTAAATTGTTTCCTAAATGTCTTTAAAACCCCAGGGGCTAAATAATAATCAAAAGCTGGAATACTTTGTCCACCATGTTGATCATTTTGATTGGATTGAATCGCAATAGCCGCTAAAGCTGCATAAGAAATAATATCATTTGGTTCTCTTAAATGACCATGTCCTGTTGAAAAACCATTTTTAAATAATTTACTTAAATCTAGCTGCATACAAGTAGTTGTTCCCATTGGTAAGAAATCCATATCATGAATATGAATATCACCATTATCATGAGCTTCAGCAAATTTCTTTTTCATTAAATATGATTTTGCGAACTCTTTAGAAACAGTACTACCATATTGCAACATTGTACCCATTGCTGTATCGCCATCAACATTAGCATTTTCTCTTTTAGTGTCTTCCTCATGAGCTGATTTTAGTCCTAAACCCTCTAATGTTTTTAAAAATTTATGCATCTTTTTTTCATCACTAAATAATTGTCGTGATTGATTACGTCTTTCACGGTATGAAGAAAATTCATTATATACATCATCATAACCTTTTTTCTGTAAAGCATCCTCAATCATATCTTGAATTGTCTCTATTTTAATCTTTTCAGATTCATTATATTCTTTTTCAATTCTAGCGATAACAAATTTATAAATAGTATTTATATCTTTTTCAGTATAACCGGCACTATTATTTGCCCCACCATCATCACTTTCATCAATTTTGTCAAAAGCCTTTTTTATTGCCATCGCAATTTTTGTTCCATTAAAATCAACTTTTTTACCGTCTCTTTTAACAACTTTTAGTGTAATTTTTCTTTCTTCTTCTACTACTGACATAACTTAAATCTCCCTTACTATTACAATTTAATTATAATCGCTAATACACAAAAAGTCAAACAAATATTCGAAGTTTTTTGAAATTTTACGTTTTTTATTTTTTTGCCTTATTTTTCAATATTAAATAACTAAATAAAATCAAAAAAATCACTTTTTTGGATTTTTATTTTTTTACGCAATTCCAACTTTTGCCTTAGTATCCCACAAATTATATTAAATTTGTTATTATTATATTTTTGTTTTTTTCGGCATTTACCAATTTTTATAATTTTTGTTTTTGTGATTTTTTTCATTTTTTATTTCCAAATTATGTCACTTATTTTCAAGAACATTAGTTCGTTTAATTCTATTTGTCATTGGAATTTAATATAATTAATTAAGGTGATTCCTATGAAAAAAATAATGCTCATATTTTTCGTCCTACTACTTTGTGCATGCCATAAAAAAAATGAAAATAATTATCGTGTAAAAACAATTATTGAAGAAAATACAAATACTATAATTGCTATTAACTATCCCATTACCAATATAAAAAAGTTAAATAAAAAAATACAAAAGTATATAGATGATACTTATAATAAATTTTTAAAACAATATAATGAAATAACCTTTCTAAACAAAAAACATGAATTAAACATCGATTATACATACTATAGCCTTGATAATGAATATATATCTATTACCTTATTCAAACATATCAGCTCATCAGATAAAGAATTAATACTAAATGAAATAGTAAACTATAATTACGATATTAATAAAAAATCATTAATAACATTTGAAGAAATAGTCACAAGTAACGAAAAATTACAAATCAAAGATTTAATTAAAAACCTACTATTCGAAAAATATGGAAATATTATTGATTTAAATAAAATATCAAATATTAACTATGATAATTTAAAATTTGGTATTAATAGTACTAGTGTATCAATTTATTTTGAAAGTAGTGAAATAAGTAATAAATATAGCGATATTATGCAAATTGATATCCCCTTATCCCATTTTAGCAAATTGAAAGATTTAATAATAGAAAAAAAAGAGATTCAACTCTCTATTAAACCAACTATAAATTATATTGATATTTCAAAGCCAATGATAGCTCTAACCTTTGATGATGGCCCTAGTATATATACAGAAGAAATTCTTGAAACATTAAACACCTATCATAGTAATGCTACTTTCTTTGTTTTAGGAAATAAAATTGAAGCCCATAGTGGCACAATTATAAAAATGTATCAATATGGAAATGAAATTGGAAATCACTCTTATAATCATCGTTCACTTACTAAATTATCATTAGAAGAACAAAGAGAACAAATAGAAAAAACACAAGATATAATAAAAAAATACACCGGTTTTACACCAATATATTTAAGACCGACCTACGGTTCTGTCAATAGTAAACTTAGAAATAATACTAATTTAGACATAGTGTTATGGAATGTTGATACTAAAGATTGGAAATATAAAGATGTCAACACTATTGTCAATAATACTTTAAGAGATGTAAAGGATGGATCAATCGTGCTTATGCATGATACCCATAAGCGAACTAGCGAAGCCATTAAAATTTTAATACCCAAGTTAATTGAAAATGGATATCAATTAGTAACAGTTAGTGAATTAAAAGAAGCCCAAAAAATTAAAAATAAAATAGATGAAACAAGATAAATATACAAAAAAAGAAATAGAAGTACTCGATATCCAAATTATCGCCACCATTTTCTTTATTATATCATTAATTATTTCTATTATTTTAACTTATGATGAAAAATTAAAACTTATCAATGGTCAAGGAATTTTTAAAAACAAACAGGCTCAACAAATAGCTCTATTTAATAGAATTTTAGTTGTAATTTTGGCACTAGCTTTTGTATATGGAAACTATATAACCGAAAAAATAGCTGAAGCAAGAAATAAAAATAATGTTAAATATTTAAAATTGCAATTATTTTCAGGCGAACTGTCCTTAATTGGTGCTCTCATTGTATTGTATATTGTTTATAAAAATCAAGGTAATGAAAATTTTGGCGTAGCCGATACAGAAAATCCAATCTTATAAAAAATTGCCAAATTAAACTAATTTAGCAATTTTAATATCAGTTTTCACTAATATTAAAATCAACTTTGATTTTAATATCCGGATTAGACTTAGCTTGAATTTCGACCATAGTCCTACCTTTACTTAAAGCAGTAACTAAGCCATCTTCAGAAACTGTTAAAAATTTTTCATTTAATGATTTATAAATTAAAGATTTATCAACAGTATCACTAGGAACAACTGTTACATTAATTTGATATGTCTCGCCAACTTTAAGATTAACTCTTTCATTTTGAACAAATAAATCTTGGGCAATAATTGTATTATTTGATACATCTACCTTGCATTCAGCTTTAAGATCAGTTCCCTGAACGGTAACTACTATAACAGTAGAACCAGAACCCACACCTTTAATCTCACCATTTTCGGAAACTATAGCAACACTTTCATCGCTTGATGTATACTTGATAATTTCTTTTCCATTACTAGGAATTAATGTTACTTTTAAAGAAAACTTTTCGCCGATATCTAAAGATAATTCCGCCTTATTTAATTTAATATTTTCACTAATTACTTCTGATGGTGTATCAGCATCAACTTTATTATCTTTTTTAGGTTTATCTGATTTAAAGAAAAACAAATAAACAACTAAGAAAATTAAACAAATAATAATAAAATAAAAACCATACGATAAACCATCCATTATTTTTCGATTCATAAATTTCCTCCATTATCCTTGATAACTATCTTCTAAAGTAAATTGAACATTTTCTTCGATCCATTCCTTACGTGGTTCAACCTTATCTCCCATTAAAATACTAACACGCTTTTCTGCCAAAGCAGCATCAATTATATTAACTTTAATTAAACTTCGGGTTTCAGGATTCATCGTTGTTTCCCATAATTGTTCAGCATTCATTTCTCCTAATCCTTTATAGCGTTGTGTTTCAAGTTTTATCTTACTTTTACTTAGAATTTCTTTTCGTTCTTCATCAGTCCAAGCATAATGAATTGTTTTTCCATTAAACAATTTATATAGTGGTGGCATCGCAATATAAACCTTTCCTGCTTCAATTAAAGGTTTCATATAGCGATAAAAGAACGTTAATAATAAAATCTGAATAT
This sequence comes from Bacilli bacterium, assembly GCA_022795155.1. Taxonomy (GTDB): domain Bacteria; phylum Bacillota_I; class Bacilli_A; order RF39; family UBA660; genus CAJLIR01. Next base: position 27,912 of record JAAWGF010000014.1, read on the forward strand.
GTGAGCCATCAACATCAGCATCAGACATAATAATAATTTTATCATAATTAGAATCACTTATTTCAAAATCACTACCTACCCCTGCACCAACTGTATGAATAATAGTATTAATTTCTTCGTTTTTAAGTATCTCTTCTAATCGTGTTTTTTCGCAATTCAAAACTTTTCCTCTAAGTGGTAAAATAGCCTGAAACTTACGATCACGCCCTTGTTTTGCCGAGCCACCAGCCGAATCTCCCTCAACTAAAAACAATTCGTTTCTATCAGGGCTTTTCGTTTGAGCTGGTGTCAACTTGCCGCTTAACAAACGTTCTCTTTTAGATTTATCCTTACCATTCCTAGCTTCATCGCGAGCCTTTCTAGCCGCTTCTCTAACCATTTTACTTTTAACCATTTTTTCTAGAATAGAGGTTGCTATAGCTTTATTTTCTTCTAGAAAATATTGTAACCTTTCGACCACCACGCTTTCAACAATTGTACGAGCCTCAGGAGTACCCAATTTCGCTTTTGTTTGACCCTCAAATTGTAATAGATCTTCCGGAACCTGAAGCGAAATAATAGCGGTTAATCCCTCCCTTGTATCACTACCTTCTAAATTTTTATCCTTATCTTTTAAATATTTATTAACACGAGCATAATCATTAAAAACTCTTGTTATAGCTGACTTAAACCCAACTTCATGTGTACCCCCGTCATTAGTTTTAACATTATTAACAAATGAAATAATATTTTCGTTGTAAGAATCGGTATATTGAAAAGCAATTTCCACATTAATTTTATCTTTTGTCGTATCAAAACTAACAACGCGATGAAGTTCTTTTTTTTCTGCATTCAAATACTCAACAAATGACTTTAAACCATCTTCATATTGATAAACTTCATGTCTTCCATCAATTTCATTTGTAATATCAATATTTAAACCTTTAATTAAAAAAGCACATTCTTGCATACGCTCACATATCGTTGTAAAAGAAAAATTGGTCGTTGAAAAAATCTCATCGTCTGGTTTAAAACGTACTGTTGTCCCTGTTTTACTTGTTTTAGTTAACTGTTTTAAGGGAATAGATAATTTCCCACCATTTTCAAATTTAATATAATGTTCAAAACCATCACGTTTAATAGTTACTTCCATCCATTTAGATAAAGCATTAACAACACTAGCTCCAACACCATGTAATCCACCAGAAACCTTATAACCGCCTGTTTCAAATTTTCCCCCAGCATGTAAAACAGTATAAATGACTTCAGGCGTTGACATCCCACTAGCATGTTTCCCAACAGGTACACCACGACCCTCATCACTAACACTCAAACTTCCATCTTGATGCATAACTATTTTTATTTTTTTGCCATAGCCATTAATAACTTCATCAATACAGTTATCCACAATTTCCCATACTAAATGATGAAGCCCCCTTTTATCAGTTGACCCTATATACATTCCCGGACGTTTTCTAACTGCTTCAAGTCCCTCTAATATCTTTATCGAGTTTTCATCATACTTTGCCACTTTAATCACCTTAAAAATTATACCAAAAAAAAAAAAATTACGCAAATGCTATAATTTTTAATTTAATTTTGTAATTTACTTTTAATTTTAAAAATAAGCTCTTCTTCATTTTCAGCTATAACTGGAACATGATTCACAATAGCAAATGCTTTTGTTTGACCTATACCACAAAAATTTTGACATCCAACAATAATTTCAGCATTATCATCAATCTCTTTTAATTTTGGAATTAGTGAATCAATATTCATAGCTTTACATTTATTACAAATACGAAATTGATTAGACATTTTTATCACTCCTTATAATTTTCCCTATATCCCCTTGTTTAACTAAATGGGCATTAGCATCATCCGTATCAATATGCATTTCGAAAAAATAATTATCACTAACCTTAAGCGACACATTTTTTAAAATACCACCTTTTAAGCCATCAACTAAAACATCGACATATTTAACACCATCTAAATTGTATTTTTTAATATCAGAATTAGTTAAATGAATATGGCGTGTTGCAATAATACAACCCTCATTTAAATCTATACTTCCCTTTGGACCAATTAATTTTATGCCCTCACTATTTAAAATATCACCGGATTCACGAATAGGTGGATTTATCCCTAACTTAAACGCATCAGTTGTAGAAATTTCGACTTGTGTATAGCTTCTAAAAGGACCTAATACTCTAACATTAGGTATTTCATCTTTTGAAGTTTTAATCGTTAATTTAGAAGTACTAGCAAATTCACCAGGTTGCGTTAAATCGCTACTTTTTTCTAAATAAGCATTTTCACCAAAAAGAATTTTAAAGTCACCCTCTTTTAAATGAACATGCCTATTTGATACACCTATTCTTACATCTATATTATTCATATTTTATCACCATAACAATTATATCCAAAAATAGCAAAAAAAGCTATAAAAAAATTAGCTATTTACATTATCAAACCAAAGATTATTTATTTTTTCTATTCCTAATTTTGTTGCATTACCATGTCCTGGATAAATCAAAATGTCATCATCATATTTCTTTATTATATCAATACTTTTTAGCATTTCACTATAGTTTCCTGTTGGCAAATCTGTTCTTCCAATACTATTTTCAAAGACAAAATCTCCAACAAACATCACTTTATCTTTTTCAAAATAATAAGTAATTGAATCATCAGTATGACCCTTCGTATATATAATTTTAAATTTAAAAGAGCCTATTTTATATTCTTTCTCTTCAACATTATTATATTCATATGTTTTATATGTTTTAAATTTACCATTATCGTTTAATAAATCTAAAGCCCCTATATGATCAAAATGGCGATGTGTTAAAAGAACTCCCAAAATCTTTTTGTTAGAAACAAATTCCATAATTTTTTCATATTCATCACCAGGATCAATAACTAAGCAATCATTTCCAATTGATAAAATATAACAGTTAGTTTGATAATCACCTACAACAACCCTTTCAACTATCATTAAATACCTCTTTTTATATTACGCATTGCTTCAATATGATTAAATTGTCTTTCTGTATTCGTTTGATTATTTTGTTTAACCGGTTGAGCTTGAATTTCTTTTCTATCTTTCTCTGGACCATACATATTAATATTTAATTGATCTTTTAATTTAATTCGAGCCATACGTACTTCATCAACACTGCGAGCTCCATTTCTTTCATTAAATCGCCTCATATCAATTGAACGAGTAGTACTCTTAGATTCACCTGTAAATAGTTTTCGATTATTAAAATTTGAACCAAAATTCATTTTATTTCCTCCATAACTTTTTTTACTGGACCATAAGTCTTCCTATAACCATCAATAATACCATATTTATTTATAGCTTCAATATGTTTTTTTGTAGGATATCCTTTATGGGAAGCAAAACCATACTTAGGATATTTTTTATCTAAATCATACATCATCCTATCACGTGTTACTTTAGCAACTACACTAGCAGCCGCAATACTAATACTTTTAGCATCACCCTTTATAATCGATGTACTTGGAATATCTAAATCAGGTAAAGGCATCGCATCAACCAACGCATATTCTAAAGGAATTTGTTCTCTTACTTTTTTTATAGCTATCATCATTGCTTTACGACTAGCTTCATATATGTTAATTTTGTCAATTTCAGCAGGTGTTACTGAACCAATGCCATAAGCAATACAATTGTTAATTATATAATCATAAAATAAATCACGTTTTTTTTCACTTAACTTTTTTGAATCTGTTAAACCTTCTAAAACAAAAGACGAAGGTAAAACAACACAAGCAGCTACAACATCACCTATTAAAGGTCCACGACCAACTTCATCAACACCACCAATAAACTTTATACCACTACTATATAATTCATTTTCATATTTATATAAGTCATTACTCATCGTATTCACCATTTTTATTATACCATGTTGGTAGAAATGAATGCAAATAAAAAGATATAATTAGTATTATCCCTAATATATCATTTATATGTTTTAAGTTTAATCAATATGATAAAACTCTCTATTGAATTATTTTTGCTTCCTTTTCTTAATTAATGAAATACCCTTTTGTTCTATTTGTTGTTGTTCATTAAAAGTTAGCATATCTCCATTACGCCACATCCGATTATTATCATCTATATAATCATAATTTTCATTTAATGGCACTCCTATAATCATATCATTAGCATGACTAGTTTGTAAGTTGCTTTCTTCGTTTAATGATATATCATTCATATTTACTTCCTTTTTAGAACTACTAAACAATTCATCTGTCAAAGCTTTCATCTCATCATTAGTAGTTTGAATTCCATCTATTGGATTTGTTTCTTGCATATCTGATGTAAAAAATTCGGAAGCTCTTTCACCAAAAGTTGCTAAAAAATCTTCAATATTTTTAAGGATGTTCTGCAAATATGCTTTTTGCACATTTAATTTTTTAATTTTTAATTCCTTTCTCTTTAAAGGATAAGACCAATCAGCATATTCCAAATTATCATACACATTCTTTATTTTTGATTGCCTAGGTTTGTCTTTATTATTAATATATGATGTAATTCTAAAATAGCCATTTCTACCTTCAAAATAATACTCACCATATTTACCATTAGATAATTCAGATAATGACTTAATATTTAAAGAAAAGGCAGCATTTACTACATTTTGTTTCTTATCCTTACCCAAATATTTAATAGACTGTGATTTAAAAAATAAATCAAGAACTTCAATATTAGCACATGATACTTCCTTAAGTTTTTCCATAGGAACATCATCCCCAATATATTTTAAACTATCAGGCAAATACAAATTTTCTACATATCCATTACTAAAGGCATTATTGCCAATTTCTATAAGACCCTCATTAAAATTAAGTTCTACCAATGTTCGAGAATTATTGCTAAACGCATTATCACCAATCTTTTTTAAGCTCGAACAAAAATCAATTTTTCTTAATTTTTTTAAATATTCAAACGCACCGTCACCTATTGACTCAATTCCCTCTTCAAGTTTTATACATGATATAGATGTTCCTCTAAAACAACATTTAGGTATATTTTTTAAATGATGTCCAAATTTTACTTCTTGTAAAAGGTTACAATCTTCAAATGCACTATCACCTAAATATTCTAAAGAATCCGGCAAATAAGACATTCTTATTTTGGTATCGTAAAAAGCACAATCCCCAATTTCTATAAGACCCTCATTAAAATTAATCATTTCAAGTGAGCTATTCTGAAAAGCATTATTTCCAATTTTCTTTAAGGTTGATGGGCAATTAACTATTTCTACATATTTATTATCTCTTAAACAACCATTAGCAATAATTTCGACACCATTGGGGATTGTTAAAACACCATTCACTACATCTTGCTCGCTAATACTAACTAGCATATTATTTAATATCCGCATAAGTGCATCTCCTTTTATTGCTAATCTATATAATTAAAATTATAACTATGATCATTAATTAATTTTAAAACTTTATCTTTTGCTTCACCTTCTAAAACAGTTGGTTGAAAATTATTTGTATAATCAACGGAAGAAATAGACACAGGAATTAATTTTAAATTAGAATCTATATATTTATCATCTTCAAAATTAAATGTTACTTGCGCAATCATCGAATTTTTATCATTTGGATTACTATGACCTCCATAACAAAAGTTTCCTAATGAATAAAAAATATATTTACCATTGTATTCTTCTACCCCTTGTAAAATATGTGGGTGATGTCCGACAATTAAATCAGCCCCATTATCAATCGCATAATGCGCTAATTCTTGTTTTATTGTATCAAAATCATAATCATATTCAATTCCACCATGTAAGGTTATAATTTTAATATCAACATTATTTTCTTCAAAATATTCTAAAGCTTTATCTATTTCATTTTTAGTATAAAGATTAAAAGCTTTAAAGCCTGCAAAACCAAATTTTATTCCATTAATATCTTCAATATGAAAATTATTATTATTAAAGTAAGCAATATTATTTTCTTTTAAAATATTAACTGTATCATTATACCCAGTTTCTCCATAATCTCTAATGTGATTATTTGATAAATTAGCGGCTTCTACGCCACCACTAGTTAATATATTAATATAGTCTGGTCGACCTTTAAATATAAATGGTTTTTGCTCATTAATATTAGTTGAATCAGTAAGTGGTCCTTCTAAATTAACAACTGTATAATCGTCATTTTCAAAAATATTTTTTACATTTTGAAAATAATAAGCATAGTCTTGTTGTTTATCAAATAAAACATCAAAAGCTCTATTTTGACTCGTTAAATAAGTCCCTAGTGTGCAATCCCCCGTAAAACTAATGGTAATAGATTCTTTATTTACTATTGGCTCTTTTTCTTCAAATTTAGAAGTAATATCACTTGTAGATTGTGTTGTTTCTAATAGTGTTTCTGTATCCAAAACTCTTTCTATTTCCCTCTTCGTTTCTAAACTTTCACTTACAATACTTCCTTTTGTTTCATAATTATGCTCAATACTTCCATCAACCCTTTTACAAGACGATAATGATACCGTTGTCAATAGGATCAATAATCCACTATATATTCGCAATTTTTTCATATAATAACCCCCATTTGTGCCTGTTATTATAACACTAATAAATAAAGAAGTCAAAGTAATCAATAAAAAAAGCAATCATTTAGATTGCCATTTAGAAACACCAATTCCATCACCAATTGAATAAAACTCTGTTTTAAATTCTTCGTTATTTTCTAAAAATTCAATATAATTTCGTAATTTTCTGACTATTCCACGAACATTTCGACTACTAATCTCTTTATTACTTTTAACTAAACCATGAAAATCTAAGTTATCACTTACAATTACGCCATTATTATTTAAATTTACTTTAAATTTTTCAAAAAATTTAATGTACTGACTTTTAGCAGCATCAATAAATATTAAATCAAATTTTTTTTTAAATTCTACATTGAAAGCATCATCTAATATAACCATGATGTGCTTTTCTAAATTAAAATTTTTAATATTTTCAATTGCCAAATTATATCTTTCAACATCTCTTTCAATCGTTGTAATTTTAATATCTTTATTTACTAAAGCCATTTTAATTGCTGAATAACCAATAGCTGTTCCAATTTCTAAAATATTTTTAACATTATTTTTTTTTATATAATCGCATAAAAATTCAATCCCATCTTTGAGCATAATTGGAACATTATGTTCACTAGCATATTCTTCTAACTGGCGTATTGATACCATAAGCCTTGACTCTTAAGTGCTTCGATTGTATTTAAATGTTCAGCATTTGTTGTTGTAAAATAAGTTTTTTTATTTTTGTCAGCTACAAAGAAATAGTAGTTATGACTATGAGGCTTTATAGCAGCTTCAATTGATTCTATACTAGGATTACAAATAGGACTAATTGGTAATTTACCAGCCATGCAATTAGAGCGTGTGTTATAGTAATTACAATCATCAATTTCTGTTTTATACAAATCTCTTTCACTCATATCAACTTTAATCGCATAATAAGTTGTAACATCACTACCTAAACTCCAACCATCATGAAGGCGATTATAAAATACACCTGCAACATCAAAACGATCTGCTTTATTAACACCTTCTAATTCAACTATAGAAGCTAAAGTTAAAAGTTGATGAACAGTATATGGACTGCTTTCAATCTCTTTTTTATAAGGCGTCAACTTTTTATCTAATTCATCTAATAATGTTTCAAATATCTCTTCGACAGTTACATCCTTATCTCTAAACTGATATGTATCAGGAAATAAATATCCCTCTAGAGAATAATATATACTTGGATTTTTAATCTCATCAGTTAAAAACCAATATTTATTAATTAATGTATCTAAATAAGCACTATCTACTAATAATGCATAGATATCTTCTTCAGTATTATTAGTATTTTGAGCTATTACATTCGCTAAATAGCGCATATTTTTTCCTTCAACAAAAGTAATACTAATATTATCAGTATTGACATCACTACCATCTTCTAAAACTTTTAGAATTTTTTCAACACCCATATTTTCACTTAAAGAATATTTACCCTTCTCTAAATTACTAGGCTTCATTAGTTTTACATATAATTTATAAAAAAACTCCGATCTTATCAAATTATTTTCTTTTAATTTACCAGCTATTGATAAATATGTTTCACCTTCGCTTATTTCAATTTGTTTTAACTCACTATTTTTACTAACTGGTCCGATATTAATTTTATAAATTGTACAACCAACTACAATTATAATAGCAAAAAAGGCCACAAGAAAACCAGCCAAATATGTATATTTTTTCATACTTTACTATTCTTGAGTTCCTTCTACGTTATTACCATTCATTTGTTGCTTTACTTGAGCTTGAAGTTCAGATAGAATTGTTTCAATTATCTTCCATTCTTTATCAGTTTCTATTGGTTGTAATGATGTATTCTCTTCATTTGGATTATAAATTGAAGCATAAACCTTTGTATTTCCAGCCTCATCTTTGGTATTATCAGTATAAACAATATAGTTTTTCTTTGTTTCATCTGATTCAAAAGTAAATAAAGCTTCACATTCAATTTCTTTTCCCTCATCATTAGTTACTTTAAAAGTCATTCTCTCTTCATTATTCATTATTAATTCTCCTTCTTTCTTTATCTAAATATGTTTGAAGTATAATATTAGCTGCTAGACTATCAATTTTTTTCTTCCTCTTTTTTCTTGAAATATCAGCCTCAAGCATGTAGTTTGTAGCTTCAACTGTTGATAATCTTTCATCTTGCATTACAACTTCAATATTTAAATTACTTATTAATTTTTTTTGAAAATCAAGACAAATATTTGCCCTATCTCCAATCGTATTACTCATATTTTTGGGGAAACCCAAAACAATTTTAGAAACATCATATTCTTTAATAATTTTTTTTAATTCTCGCAAAACACTATCATAATCTCCTTCATTAAAATGTATAGTTGTATAAGTTGAAGCAATTGTTCGCGTTGCATCACTTAAAGATATTCCTAATGTTCTACTACCTAAATCAAGTCCTAAATATCTCATTTGTTTAAGTACTCATTAATTATAAATGCTAATAAATCTGAGCGATTGATACTTAATATTTTTTTTCGGGCATCCCTATAACTAGAAATATAACCAGGATCACCACTCATTAAATAACCAACCAATTGGTTAATAGGGTTATAACCTCTTTCTGATAAAATAGCAACAACCTCTTTAAATATGGCTCCTATCAAAGCCTGTTTAAAAATTTTTGAGTCATAAACTTTTGTTTCTTCCATCGTTTCACCTACTTTTATGAATACATTTTAATTTTATCATTAAACAATCTTTTTTTCAACTATTATGACAAAAATTTAATTAACAAAAAATTAAACCAGCTTATAAACAGGTTTAATTTTAACTAATCAATTAAGTGTCAAAAACTTTTGTCTATTATTGCTTTTTTCACATTCTATCAATCGCATTTTTAACTCTTCTATCTGTGCATAACTAAATGTCTTTTCTTTTTCCTCATTATTTATAAAACAAATAATCTCTAGATAAATCCTAGCAGTTTCAATATCATTATTATTTAAACTTTGATTAAAATAACCAATACATTGTATACAATCAAATAACTCGCTAATATTATATCCCTCATTAATACCATTTAAAACAGAGCCAAGATTTTCAAAAGTATTTTTATTATTTAGTAATTCTATATTTATTAGTGATTTTATAACAGATTCATATTTTAAGTATTCTTTTTCTTTCAAGTATTTATTAAGCAATTTATTAGCCTCAACAAATTTATTGTTACTTAGACTTTCAATTATTTGGCTTATAATACCATTTTCTACAAAAGTTTTATTAAGACAATTATCATCTTCTTTTTTCATAGGCCCAACATTATCAACAGGCGCTTTAATATCAATATTAACTATTTTATTTTTTGAGGAAGCTGAGTTTTCGCTTATATTACCATATGTTAATGCTATATTAATATTTTTTATAACAATCTCTAATTTATCTCTTTGGGCCTTTGTTAATGGATATACGGCATTGCTATTCAAATCATTACCAAAGCGTAAATGCAACAACAATTTTTCATCTTCCGATAACTTATCTACCACTTTATCTACTTGTTCTACAGTATGCAACCTAAAATATTTATAAAAATTAGGAAAAATTAAATCTGATACTTTTATATTTTTAACAACACTAGTAAATAATTTAAAAAAAGCATTCTTTTCTATCTCATTAAAATTCTCATTTACAAATAAATGTTTAGGATTAGTACTATCATCATAATTTAAACAAGCAATTTTAATTTCTTCAAAATTTAAATCCATCAATGAATCATATATAAAAATTTTGTCATATTCTAAAATATACGAACTCAAAATATCTAATATTTTATTATCAATCTTACTAAATTTAATATCTTTATTTTCCTTTTGCCTTTTCTTTTCTAATAAATAATGATTGTTACATAAACTATAATGAACTATATTCTTAGCAATACTATTTAAAACCGAAATAGGCATATTTCTAATAACTTTACTCTTATGAACGCAAAAAATCTGATAAGTACTATATTTGTTTTTAGTAAATAACTTATTATCATTAAATAAATCCTCATCATAATTATAACTATTAAGATTCTCCACAAATTTTTTCAAAGCTCTTGTTTCTAATTGTCTAACTTCATCCGGAACAATACCAACTAACTCGCTAATTTTTTGGAGTGTAAGTCTATCAACTCCCTCTAATCCAAAGCGATAAATCAAAATATAAATATAGTTTATTGGTAAATTACTACTATAAAGCAATTTGTATGACAATGCATTATTATTATCTACATCACTATCGATAAATTTTGTTGGAGCATCAGCTATTAAATCAACAAGCTCAATAGAAGAGCCTTCATCATTTTTAATAATATTATTAAGACTAATAAAATCTTCTTTTAAACCATCAAATAAACAAATATCAAATTCATCCATTTTAAGTTCTGTTTTTATTTCAGCAAAGTTAGGATTTCTTCCTAATTTTTCTTCTAACAATTTAACACTTTTACTATAATTTAATAATTTACTAGCCATAGCTACTCTAATATTGCCTTCTTTGGTATTAATAATTCTTTTTATAAAACCTTCTATACAATTACAAGCATATGTAGAAAATTGAACATTTTCAAAAATATTAAAATTATCAACCGCATGAATCAAACCAAGTATTCCTTCAGAAATTAAATCATCAATGTCTACATTACCAAAACTATAATTAAATGCCACTTCATATACAAGACCCTTATTATCCAAAATAACTTTATTTCTTGCCTCTTTATCTCCATTAGCAACTCTTAAAAATAATTCTATTTTTTCAATATCATCATGATATAAAGCTTGATAAAAATCAAGCAATGATAAAATAAATTTATTATCAATAAGTTCAACCATTGTATTGTCTTTTATTCTATAAAAATTAGAAATAATTACCGTTCTAACCATATTATATAAAAAATTATTATTTTGAAATAATAATTTAAATACATCTGTATTATAATCAATTTCACCAAATATGGACAATTTTTTTAGTTCATCTAAATATTCAAGCTTATTATTAAACAGCAAATTATTATTAATATAATCATTTAAAATATTATAAACCTCTATTGTTTTTTCCGAATACTCATCATTTTTATTTTTAAATAATTCTTGCTTCAAAAAAACCATCTCCCATAAAATTTGTAAATATTATAACATATTTCTTAATATTTTAACATTAAAAAAGATAAATATATTTTCATATTTACCTTTTTATTTTCTTTATTACTAAAGAGGAATCATTAATATAAATATTTATTAAAGCTTTGAGTA
>JAAWGF010000015.1 GCA_022795155.1 Bacilli bacterium
ATGGTTTTGAAATTGGCAATAAACAGGGAAAAAGAGAAGGAATAAGTCAAGGTAAAAATGATCGAAATATTGAAATAGCTAAAAATATGTTGACTGATAATATTGATATTTCACTTATTTCCAAATACACGAATTTATCTATAAGCGAAATAGAATCTTTAAGATAGAGAGATTCTTCTTTTTCATAAGTGATTCTAATATTATAATAAAAATATTAAAATTGCGTATTTTTCGCAATTTTTTGTTCTTAAAAAAGGATTTTTTTATTTTAGTGACTATATTTATACTTAGAGGTGATGATTTTTGAAAATGTTTTTATTTATAAATTTATTATTTAATTTATATTTAAATACAATTAATAACTTTTTTAGTGGACCAACTTATATATATGAGTATAGTGAGGTTAAAGAAATAAGATATATTTATTTTTATAATTTAGAGGTTTTTGATATTAACAATATTGAAATATATATAGCTGATCAAAAAATAGATTTTAATTATAATTTTTTAGATTATTATATTATTGATCTAGAAAATTACTATCCATTATCTAGTTTAAAAATAAAAATTAATAATTTTAATTCTGTTTTTTCATTAAAAATATCTAATACAGATGATTTTTTAGAAAGACCTTTTGTTTATCAAAATATAAATAATAACACTATTAGTGACATTAATACTTTTATTTTTGATACGCCTAAATGGAATTTAATTAAGACTAATAAGTTATTAGAAGAAACAAAAATATTAAAAAGAATTAAATAGTTTTTATACTAATATTTAAGGAAAAAATATGTCGACTTAAAAAAAAATCTAGTTTTGTCGAATTCGTATAAATTAAAAAAATGTGTGCTAAATTAGAATAGCGAGGTGATATATGTTAGAGGTAGAAACAGAGTTTAGACGTGGCATCTTTTTCATCCGTTTAAAAGGGGTTCTAAATAAAAAAACAGTTGGTATTTTAAATGAAAAGGTTACTGATTTAATTGAAAAAAATGGATTTAAGAATATTGTTTATAATGTTGAAAATCTTAACTATATTGATATTAAAGGTATAAGTACTTTATTCTATAGTTATGAACTTTTAAGAAATAATCATGGAAATTTAATGGTATGCGGAATTAATAACGAAGAAGTTAGGAAAAAATTTAAAAATAGCCGTTTACTTAAATACGCTAACGAAATAAATGATGAATTAACTGCTTTACAATTAATTAATGTATGAGGAGGATAAGTGAATCAAAGTTTAGAAGAAGCAATTAACCAAAATAAAAATTTAATTTATTCTATTTCGCATTCTCGATTTAAACAGTATCCAGATAAGGAAGATTTATTTCAGGATGGGGCAATAGGTTTAATAAAGGCCTATAAAAATTATGATGCAAGTTTTGATACTAAGTTTTCAACTTATGCATATACATCAATATTTGGTGAAATGTCAAGATTCGTAAGACAGGATAAAGGAATCAAAATTAGCCGTGATATAACTAAATTAAATTTACAGATTGAAAAAGCAACAATATTATTAACACAAAAATTGATGCGTCAACCAACTATAAAAGAACTTTCAAATTATTTAGAAATTGATGAATATTTTATTACTGAAGCTATAAAATCAGTAAATGTTGTTCAAAGTTTAGATGAACCAATTAATGACGATGGAAAACAAATTACCTTGTATGATACTTTAAGTGAAAAGAAAGAGAATAATCTTGATGAACTAATTGCGTTAAGAAATGAATTAGAATTATTACCAGAAATAGAAAAATCATTGATTAATCTAAGATATTTTAATGATTTGACTCAGTCAGAGACTGCTAAACTTTTGGGAATGACGCAAGTACAAGTATCAAGAAAAGAACAAAAGGTTTTAATGAAGTTAAAGGACAAACTAGCAGCTTAGTTTGTTTTTTTCATAACCTTAAACTTCTTTTTTTATCTTGCTAGAATGCTAAAATAATTGTGAGGTGAGTTTTATGAAAAATAAAAATCTAAAAGTATTTGTACTATCATTTTTTATTAGCCTGTTGATATCATTTTTGTTTGCTTTAAAATTTTGTAATTTGGGTCCTTTATTAGCCATTGCTATAGCAGTATTCATATTAATTATTTTTAGAAAAAAATCAATTATAAAAAAACAATTATTAAGGCTTTAATAATAATTAATATTTTATTATATATTATATTATTTGCATTTGGATTTATGTTTGCTTCTAATATGATGAATCAAACTGTAAAAAGAGCATGTTGTATTGAAGCTAATGGAATATTTAGAGATAATAAATGTGTTCAATATGAAAATTTAGATTTTGATCCTATATTATATGAAGAATGTATACATCAATAGAAAAAAATTATTTATTTTTATAACATTAATTAATATCATTAACTATTTAGGTGTGTTAAGATAATTAAGGGTGTGTTTTATGAAAAAAAATAATATATTAAAATATTTTTCAATATTACTGATGACTGTAATTATTTTTGGATTAGGTGATAAAGTTCGAGCATTAGAAAGTACACCTGAATACTGTTTTAAATATTCAGCATATCAAACTGAGGATTGTGATGAAGTTATAGAATGTAGCGAAATTGATGGCGAAAAAATCTGTACTTCTTTTTGTGGAGGTTCAGGAATATATGTGGATTTTTATATTGAAGACTACTTGTGCTATGATGGTAATGATAAGGGATATGAAACAATTAAAGACGTTGTAATTCCAGCTATTTTGATAATTGGAATTTAACAAAAATTAATCATCATATGTCTATTGATGGTTTTCAAAATAAAAATCTAACTAGTGTAGTAATTCCTGATGTTGTAAACAAAATTGAAGAAGGCTCCTTTTATAATAATGAGTTAGTAGAGTTGATGATACCTAGTAGTATAACAGAAATTGGAAAGCTATCATTTGCAAGTAATAACATTACAAAAGTTATTAATAAATCTAATATTGATAATTCAATATTGAAAGACAATATTGGTCGTAGTGATCAAAACTATCTTATTTTTAGGACTGATTGTAATAAATCAGAGGATGGTCTCACAACATGTTTAGGTGAAAAAAATATTAATATTTCTAATACAGAAATAGTTGATGATAATAATAAACTATCAAATGATGATAAGTATGAAGAATTTGAAAAAAATCCAAATGATGAACAAGACTCATCTTTAGAAAATAATGATAATAATAATATAATTGATAATCCAAAAACATTAGATTCAAATGTGCAAATATTTATTTTAGTAGTTATTTTTTCATTGATAGTTATTATGTTGATGTTATTAAAAATGAAAAAATCTAAAGATACAAAAAATAGCAATTAGATTATCCTTTTTATTTTGACAAAAATGTATAAATATGGTATTATGAATATGTCAAGGAAACTTGAGTATAATAAAAAAGGGAAATACTTAACTTTTGCGTGTTGAGTACTTACCTCAAATAATTTGGGTTGTACTTAATCTACGTAAGTAAATTGAGTACTATTTTTTTACTACTAGAATCAATAAAGAGACTATTAATAAAATGATAATTATTATTAAAATAAAGATTAGAAAATCTTTTTTCTTCATAATATCAAGCCTCCTTCTATTTAGGAAGTAGGCAAGTACTCAGCAGTTAGTATTTCCAAAATAAATTATACTACTAGTTAACATATAAAACAAGTGAACAAAAAAATAATCTGTTAAGAATTTAATAGATTATTTTTTTTGTATATAATTAAAAATTCTTTTCATAATAAATTTAGGAGGAATTTTATGGAAAAAAATAAATATAAACAATTAGTTGATAAACATACACCAAAAGAAAATCGAATGTATAATGGTATGATTGCTTTTTTATCTGGTGGACTTATGGGAGTATTAGGGCAATTTATTTTGCAACTTTATTCTTATTATTTAGATATTCCTACTAAGGAAGCTGGGACCTATATGATAATTACTTTAATCTTTATAGGATGTTTACTTACTTGTTTTGGTTTCTTTGATAAGTGGGTTAATTTTTGTAAAGCAGGTCTCTTTATTCCCATTACCGGTTTTGCGCATGCGATGATGAGTGCAGCTTTAGATTATAAAAAAGAAGGATTAATAACAGGAATTGGGGCTAGTATGTTTAAATTAACTGGAGCTGTAATAATTTTTGGAGTTGTAAGTGCTTATGTTTTTGGACTTTTACGACTTATAATATTTGGAGGTTAAAATATGACAATAAAATTTGATAATGTATATATTAGTGACACAGGAACAGTAACAGGACCTTATGAGAAAAATGGACCATTACAAAGCTATTTTGATAAGAGTTATAATGATTTTTACTTTGGTCTTAAAACATGGGAACAAGCTGAATCTAAATTAATAGAAGATTCAGTTGACATTTTACTTAATAAAATTGGGCGAACACGTTTTGATATTGATTTACATATTTCAGGGGATTTAATGAATCAGTTAACATCTTCAAATTATGCTGCTAGTAAATTAGGTATACCATATTTAGGTATTTATAATGCTTGTGCGACTAGTACAGAGGGATTAATTATTGGTTCATCTTTAGTTGATAAAAAAATTATTAAAAATTGTATTTGTTCTGTTTCATCACATAATAATTCTGCTGAAAAACAATTTAGATATCCAATTGAATATGGTGGACCTAAACGAAAAACGACAACATTTACAACGACTGGTGGCGCTAGCGCTTATCTATCGAGTGAAAAAAAGGGTATTAGAATAGAAAGTGGAACAATTGGTTCAGTTATTGATATGGGTATCAAAGATGTTTATAATATGGGGGCTGTTATGGCTCCAGCAGCTGCACAAACGATATATGAGCATCTTAGAGATACCAAAAGAGAAATTGATTATTATGATTTAGTTTTAACTGGTGACTTAGGTATTTATGGTAAGAAAATTTTAAAAGAATATATGGAAACTGAGTATAATATTAAATTAAAAAATTATGACGATACCGCTTGTATGATCTTTGATTTAGATAATCAACCAGTTTATGCTGGGGCAAGTGGACCAGCTTGTGCACCACTTGTTACTTATGGATATATTTTTAATAAAATGAAAAAGAAAGAAATAAATAGAGTTTTATTAGTGGCAACCGGTGCTTTAATGTCACCTACAATGGTCAATGAAAAAATGACAATCCCAAGTATTGCGCATGCGATTAGTTTGGAGGTAATAGAATGATATATGTTAATGCTTTTATCTTTGCAGGCATTGTTTGTTTAATTGGACAAATAATTTTAGACAATACTAAACTTACGCCTGGACATATTACAGCCTTATTTGTTGTTATTGGAGCATTTTTAGATTTATTTAATATTTATGATAAATTTGTTTTGTGGGCTGGTGGTGGAGCTTTAGTTCCAATTACAAGTTTTGGACATTTACTTATTCATGGAGCCTTGGAAAAAGCTGCCGAATTTGGTTTTATGGGACTAGCTATGGGTATGTTTGATTTAACTTCATCTGGAATTATATCAGCTATTGTTATTTCCTTCTTCTTATCTTTAATTTTTAATCCTAAAGATTAATGAAATATATAAAATATTTAATTGGTGTTATTTTAATTGTTATTACTATACATTTAATAGCTGTTAAAAACACCATTTTATTAAGTGTTTCAGGTGAAAGTAATATTATTGATTTAAAAAATCCTTCTATCATAACTAAAAATAATGTTTCGACTTTTAAGGCAACCATTGTAAATAATTCGCCAGATAATGTTTACATCAATTATTTAGAAATTATTGTTAGGGATGCTAGCAAAAATATTATCTGTACATTTAATGTTAAAATAGATAAAACAATTTATATTGATGGAGGCGTAAAAATAGAAACGAGTGTTAATTATGATTTATCTGATGCGGTATCATTTGATTTTGTTATAAACTAAATAGTTCATTTGAACTATTTTTTTGTAAATTGTAAAAAATTATGGTATATTGTAAGTGGTGAAAGTGATAATGTTAAAACTTCAAAATAAATTGTTTATTATTAATTATAATGCTTGTGATTTAAATTATATTGACGATTTTTTGAAATACTTAAATGATAATGCTAGTAGAATAATGCGTTTTTTTAATTTAGATTGCTTACCAGAAAAAATAATTATTAATATTATAGAAAATAAACCAAAATTTGATGAAATTTATTTTGGTCAATATAAAGAACAAGCCTATGATTTTGCTTTTGGTTTTGCTGAAAATAATACAATAAATTATATATCATTTTGTGAATTTAATAATGTGCCTAAACATCTTAATGATACATATGATTATTATAAAAAAACAATTGTCCATGAATTTGTTCATATTTGTAATCAAGTGTTTAGTAAATTTTTTGTTCCTTTTTTAAGTGAAGGTTTAGCGGTTTATTTAAGTGGGCAATTAGATAATATTAATATAAAATTTAATTATACTAAAGAAAAATTAATTAATGGGCGTATTAATTATAGACAATACTATTTATTTGTAAAATATATAATTGAAAATTATAATCATGATTTTGTTTTAAATTTATATAAAAGTGAAGAATTTTTTTATGAGAATTTTGATAAATTATATGATGAAGTTAGAAATTATTATGAAAGTTATAATTGATTTATAACTTTCTTTTTTTTATGAATTATTATATAATGTTAAAAGAAAGTGTCGTGTTTTTTATGCAATTGTTAGATAAAATTAATAATTCAACTGATATAAAAAGTTTAAATTTATCAGAATTAAATCAGTTATCGCTGGAAATTAGAGAGTTTTTAATAAATAATATATCTAAAACAGGTGGTCATTTAGCATCTAATCTAGGTGTTGTTGAATTAACAATTGCGCTTCTATATAATTTCGATTTTACTAACGATAAAATTGTTTTTGATGTTGGACATCAAAGTTATGTATATAAAATTTTAACAGATAGGAAACAAAGATTTAATACTTTGAGACGATATAAGGGGTTAAGTGGATTCCCTAAAAGAGAAGAAAGTAAATTTGATTTTTTTGATACAGGTCATAGTAGTAATTCCATTTCGGCTAGTTTGGGTATGGCTAGGGCTAGAGATTTAAAAGGTGAAGACTATAATATCATTTCTGTAATTGGTGATGGAGCACTAACAGGTGGTATGGTTTACGAAGCTTTAAATGATTTGGGTTTTAATCATAGTAAAATGCTTATTATTTTAAACGATAATGAAATGAGTATATCTGTAAATGTTGGGGGCTTGCAAAAATGTTTAAATAAGGTAAGGCTTACACCATCATATAATAAATTAAAGGAAAAAGTTCATTATAAATTAGATCGCAAAAATAGTAATAAGTTAGTTAATATTGTAAGGAAAATTAAAAATAGTTTTAAAAGTCTTTTTTTTACACCAATATTTTTTGAAGATTTAGGCATTCGTTATATTGGACCTATTGATGGCAATAATATTAAGGATTTAAATAAGATATTGAAAAAAATAAAAAATTTAAATGAGCCAATCGTTTTACATGTTGTTACAACCAAGGGATTAGGCTATTTGCCTGCCTTACAAAATCCTAATCAATTTCATGCTGTTTCTAAATTTGATATTAAAACAGGAAAAATATCTAAGCCAAGTGGCTTAACATATTCTGAAGCATTTGGTTCGTCTTTAGTTAGTTTAGCCAAAAATAATAAAAAAATTGTTGCTATCACAGCTTCGATGGTTACAGGAACTGGTTTAGGTGAATTTTCAGAAATTTATCCTAATCGCCTTTTTGATGTTGGTATTACGGAGGAACATGCTGTTACATTAGCAGGAGGTATGGCTACTAATGGTTTAAAACCTATTTTTGTGTGCTATTCAACTTTTTTACAGCGAGGTTTTGATCAGTTGCTTATGGATGTTTGTTTACAAAATTTACCAGTTGTTTTTGCGATTGATCGAGCTGGGTTAGTTGGGAATGATGGTAAAACACATCAAGGAATTTTCGATTTGTCATATTTAAATATGATGCCTAATATGGAAATTTTAACCCCTAAATGTGTTGAAGAAATGTCGGTTTTCCTAGAATATGCATTTAGTAAAAATAATCCTATATCTATCCGTTATCCAAAGGGTAGAAATACTTATAAATTAGTTCCTATAAAAAAAATAAAAAATGGTAAATGGGAAATGATTAGTGATGGAGATAAAGTCATAATTCTAGCTACTGGGAAAATGGTTGAATTAGCTTGCTTAGCTAAACAAAAACTTCCTAAAAAATATAATCCAATTATTATTAATGCCTTATTTATTAAGCCTTTAGATAAAGAATATTTAAAGAAAATCGTCAAACAAAATTATAATGTTCTAACATTAGAAGATAACAATATTATTGGTGGATTTGGACAACAGGTATTATATGAATTAAATAATTTGGGCTTTAGGCAAAAAATTAAAATTTTGGGTTATCAAGATAAATTTATTGATCATGGAACTATTGATGAATTATTAGTTCAAGAACATATGGATATAAATAGTATTATATTGGAGATAAAAAATTTATATAAATAAAAAACCGATTATTTTTTATTATTAAAATCGGTTTCTAAAATCATAAACTTTAGTTTTTTGTGTTTCATTTTTATCAATATTTTTATTAAATAATGCTGTATTAAATAAGGCTTTATACATTGTATCTAATTGTCTTTTATCACCAAAAATAAAGGTACTATTAGGTATATAATATATACATATTATTTCATTATCATTCTCATTATTTTTGTTTCTTAATATTGCAATCGCATAATCATTCATTAGCGGCTACCCATTCGCGATTTATATCATCATTAATTAATTCTCCAATATCAATGATTTTACCATTTATTTGGATTCTAAGAAGCGTTTTGACTGGATTTTCTTCTGATTTAATTATGCCATAAAGTGAATACTCGTTATTTTCAAATATGATTACATCTTTGTAGTAATTTGACATAAAAATCCTCCTTTTTTGTTCTTGTATTATAAACAAATTTAATAAAAATGTCAATTATATAATATTATATGTATACAAAAATTTTTAAAATATAATATTAGTATAAATATGTAATTATGTGTGATACAATATTTTAAGGATTAGGTGATTTTATGAGGTGTAAATATTGTAATTGTTTATTAGAAGAGTGTGATAATGGTGTTTGTCGTTGGTGTGGTAAGGATAATAATATCAATATTAATTCTAAATTTATAAATAAAACTTATGAAGAAATAAATCATGAACACATTAAAAATGAAGAATTTACGACAACAAATGATGATTTGGATAATCAATTAATAAAAGATTATATTGGGCCAAATTATCAAAATTTAATACGAGGTGGTTTTTCTTTGCCAGCTCTCTTATTTGGAACATATTATTTTTGTTATCGCAAATTTTGGATATTAGGGATTATTTCTTTTTTTATTAGTCTTTTGGTAGGCATTTTTGGAATCGTTTTTACAAGACTAGTAGGAGGGTTTATTTTTAAGGATAGTTATATTGATTTTGTCAGAAGAAAAATAACACAATATCGCTTTGATTATCCCAACTATTCTTATCGGCAATTAAGTGGTATGTGTGAAACTAATGGTGGTGTTAGTATTGGCTTTCTTGTTTTTCCAATAATATTATATATAATTATTATTTTAATATTTATAATGTTTATGAAGTAATATAAATAGAAGAAAATTCTTCTTTTTTTCTTGAATTACAAACAAATGTATGCTATTATATATTTATAAAAAGTATTTCAAAAATTATAAATTGTGTTATAATAATGACAATTTTTGTTGAAACTATATAAGTATAGAGGTGAGAGTATGGATAAAATAATTGTAAAAGGGGCAAGGGAAAACAATTTAAAAAATATTGATATAGAATTACCTAAAAATAAATTAATTGTTATGACAGGGGTAAGTGGTAGTGGAAAAAGTAGCTTGGCTTTTGATACAATTTATGCGGAAGGACAAAGACGTTATGTTGAAAGTTTAAGTGCTTATGCCCGTCAATTTTTAGGTGGAACAGATAAACCCGATGTTGATTCGATTGAGGGTTTAAGTCCTGCTATTAGTATTGATCAAAAAACAACTAATAAAAACCCACGAAGTACAGTTGGAACGGTAACAGAAATATATGATTATTTGCGACTTTTATATGCTCGAATTGGTGTACCATATTGTCCAAATCATCATAAACCGATTACTAGTCAAAGTATTGAAGAAATGACCATTCAAGTTATGAATCTAAGTGTTGGAACTAAAATTAGGGTTATGGCACCAGTTATTCATGGAGAAAAAGGTACTTTTAAAGATTTAATTGATGGTTTTCGTAAAGATGGTTATGTTCGTATTTGTGTTGATGGTGAAGAATATGATTTATCTAGTGAGTTTGAATTATCTAAAACAAAAAAACATAATATTGAAGTGATAATTGATCGACTTATAATTAAACCAGAAATTCGAAGTCGTTTATATGAATCAATTGAAAATGCTTGTAAATTATCACGCGGTAAAGTTCTAATTAATGTGGTTAATGGCGAAGATTTTTTAATGAGTGAAAAATATGCTTGTCCAGATTGCGATTTTTCATTACCTGAATTAGAACCAAGAATGTTTTCTTTTAATGCACCTTATGGGGCTTGTTCTGATTGTAAAGGTTTAGGTATTAAATATAAAATTGATGAAGATTTAGTTATTCCTAACCGTGAGCTTAGCATTAATGCTGGGGCTATTGTAGCTGTTAATACTGATGAATCAAATAATATTACCAATACTGAATTAAATACGGTCGCATCTTTTTATGGAATTGATTTAAATAAGCCAGTTAAAGATTTAAAAAAGGAAGAATTAAATATTATTTTATACGGTTCAAAAGATATATTGGAATTTAATTATTCTTCTAAAACCGGTAATACTAGAACAAAGAAGGATTATTTTGAGGGTATAATTACTAATTTAGAAAGACGTTATATTGAAACAAAAAGTGCTTGGATTAGAGAGTGGATTGAACAGTATATGACAGAATTAGAATGTCCAACCTGTAAGGGAGCAAGATTAGATTCTTCTGTTTTATCTGTTTTAGTTGGTAAAAAAAATATTTATGAACTTACAAAACTTAGTATTAGAGAATTACATAATTTTTTTAAAAATTTAAAATTAAATAAACAGCAAACAGAAATTTCTGAACTAATTATTAAAGAAATTAATTCGCGTTTAGAATTTTTAATTAACGTGGGTATTGAATATTTAACTTTAAATCGAAGTGCAGGAACATTATCAGGCGGTGAAGCTCAAAGAATTCGTTTAGCAACGCAGATTGGGTCACGTTTAACGGGGGTTTTATATGTTTTGGATGAACCAAGTATTGGTTTACATCAAAGAGATAATGCTCGATTAATTAATTCGATGTTAGAGATGCGTGATTTAGGTAATACCTTAATTGTTGTTGAGCATGATACTGATACGATGATGGCTTGTGATTATTTAGTTGATATTGGACCAAAAGCTGGGATTCATGGTGGTGAAGTGGTTGCTTGTGGAACTCCTTCTGAAGTCATGAAAAATCCTAATAGCTTAACAGGAAAATATTTAAGTGGTAAATTAAAAATAGAAGTTCCAAAGTCAAGAAGAAAAGGAAATAAAAAATATTTGGAAATTAAAGGGGCAAAAGAAAATAATTTAAAAAATATTAATGTAAAATTTCCACTTGGGACACTAATTTGTGTAACAGGGGTAAGTGGAAGTGGTAAAAGTAGTTTAGTCAATGAGATTTTATATAAAGCGGTTGCTAGTAATTTATATCGCACTAAATTAAAACCAGGTCAACATAAAACAATTAAAGGTTTAGAAAATATTGATAAAGTTATTGATATTTCACAAACACCAATTGGTCGTACACCAAGAAGTAATCCCGCAACCTATACAGGGGTATTTGATGATATAAGAGATGTTTTTACAGAAACGAAAGAAGCTAAATTACGTGGTTATGATAAAGGAAGATTTTCTTTTAATGTCAAGGGCGGGCGCTGTGAAGCTTGCTTTGGTGATGGTGTCAAAAAAATAGAAATGCATTTCTTACCTGATGTTTATGTACCTTGTGAAGTATGTGGTGGTACACGTTATAATAGTGAGACTTTAGAAGTAAAATATAAGGGTAAAAGTATTTATGATGTCTTAGAAATGCTGGTTGAGGAAGCACTAGAATTTTTTGAAAATGTTCCTAAAGTTAAAAGTAAATTACAAATGCTTATGGATGTTGGTTTATCTTATGTTAAACTAGGTCAGAGTGCTCCAACTTTAAGTGGTGGCGAAGCAGGACGTGTTAAACTTGCTAAAGAGTTACAAAAGAAACCAACCGGCAAGAGCTTATTTATTTTAGATGAACCAACAACAGGTTTACATACTGACGATATTAAAAAATTGCTTACAATTTTAAATCGCATTGTTGATAATGGGGATACTGTTATTGTTATTGAACATAATTTAGATGTTATAAAGGTTGCTGATTATATTATCGACTTAGGACCAGAAGGCGGTAATATGGGTGGAAATATTGTCGCCATGGGTACGCCAGAAGATATTTGCAAAGTAAAAGAAAGTTATACAGGAGAATTTTTACGTAAATTACTGTAATAGAACAAGAATAGTCTATTGTATTATTTTTGTTTTTTTGCTATAATTGTTATGTTTAAGGGGAGAATTATATGAATTTAGCAAATGTTAATAAAAAATTATTTAAATATATGTTTATCGTAATAGGCGCTTTTGTTGGTATATTGTTGATTATTGGTATTGTAAAATTAATGGTTGGTAATAAATTGAGTTACCAAAAAATTGAAGATAAGATGCAGAAGGCAGCTTTAGAATATTTAAATGATAAAGATACAGACGCGTCATTACCAACTGGCAATGAGGTAGTTAGTATTGATATAGAAGATTTAGTTGCTAACAAAAACATAAAAGAGTTAAGAAAGTATGTTAAAGATAAAAATGTTGCTTGTACTGGTAATGTTGTTGTTAGAAAACAGAACGACGAGTATCTATATATCCCTTATTTAGATTGCGGTGATGCTTATAAAACAACAAATCTAAATGATTATATTATTAATAAGCAGGGAACAGTTGAATCTGGTGATGGATTATATCATATAAATAATGAGTACATTTATAGAGGCGAATATGTTAATAATTATGTTAGCTTTGCTGGACAATTATGGAGAATTCTAAAAATTGATGCTGATGGTAATATTAAATTATTACAAGATGAAACAAAGTTGAAACGACCTTGGGATAATAGATATAATGTTGAAGCTAAATCATCAGTTGGTATTAACGATTATGAATTAAGTAGGATAAACAAAACGTTAAATGAATTATTTAATGAAATTTTTAGTTCTGATGATAAAAAATATATTACATCCAAAAATTTATGTATAGGTAAAAGATTTATGGGTGATACAACAAAAGATGGTCAAACAGAGTGTGCCAAAGTATTAGAAAATCAAAAAATTGGTTTAATTCAAATAGATGAATATTTAATAGTTAGTCTTGACTCTAATTGTACTAAGATAAGATCGGGTGCCTGTCAAAATTATAACTATCTTTCTAAATATAGAGAAGGTTGGTGGAGCATTACCCCAAATGCGGTTGATACTTCTAATGTCTATGAAATATATGGTGGTATATCTAATACTTCTAATGCTAATATTTATAAACTTGTTAGGGCTAGTATTTACTTAAATAGTGATATTATTTATGTATCGGGCGATGGAAGTCAATCAAATCCTTATGTATTTAAATAAAAGTGGATGTTAATTCCACTTTTGTTGTAATTTATAGCCTTGATAAGAATTTCTATGTGTTAGTTGTTTATCTATATCGTTAAGGACGCAAAATTTTTTTATTAACCAAGTGGGCTCAATTAAATATTCTTTGACAGGATCACCAGTTATTCTATTAATGACAATTTCCGGTCTTAAATATTCCAATTGTTCACATACAATATCAATATATTGTTCTTTTGTTAAAATATGAAATTGCTTTTTATTATATAATTCTGCTAGTTTTGTATTTTTTAAAATATGTAACATATGTATTTTAACACCCTGAATATCTAAAGAGTTTATATATTTTACTGTTTCAACCATCATTTCTTTAGTTTCAAAAGGAAGACCATTTATAATATGTACAACGACATTAATCTTATGTTTCCTTAACTTATTTACCATATCCTCAAATGTTTGTAGACTGTGACATCTATTAATTAATAAAGATGTTTTTTTATGAATTGTCTGCAATCCTAGTTCAATTGTAAGAAATGTTTTTTTAGAAAGCCCCTCTAAATATTCTAAACATTCATCGGTAATAGCATCAGGCCGTGTCGCAATTGATAGACCGACAACATTTGGTAATTTCAAAATACTTTCATATTTTTCTTTTAAAACATCAATTGGTGCATAAGTGTTAGTATGAGCCTGAAAATAACCAATATATTTTGCTTTTGGCCATTTTTGATGTAGCTTAGTTTTTATTTCAGTAAATTGTGTTATCAAATCGTCATTTTTATTTCCAGCGAAATCACCACTTCCGGAATTTGAACAATAAATACACCCACCATAACCAACCGTTCCATCGATATTTGGGCAAGAAAAACCAGCATTTAAACTGACTTTGAATATCTTACTACCAAATTTTTGCTTATAAAAATAATCTAAAGTATGATATCTTTTATTATTATCAGAATATTTAAATGGATTCTTTAACATTTTTATCACCTAGTCAATTATAACATGCATTATCATTTGTGTAAAATTGATGAAATTATTATTATTTATCTTTGCTATAATTTTTTTTTTTTGTTATAATTATTAAGGAGGATAGAGATATGAAAAAAAATAATTTGTTAAAAATTATAATGGTTACGTTTTTTGCTGTGATATTTTTATCATGGATTATACCGGTAGGTGAATATAATAATGCGGCATTTATATCAAGGAATATCACGCCAGTAGGATTATTCGATTTAACACTTATTCCATTAACCGTATTTGATTTGGCTTTACCAAGTATAATTTTTATTCTAGTTGTAGGGGGGCTTTATGGTATTATAAACAAAACAGGTGTTTATAATAAAATGATTAGCTATTTAACATCTAAATTAAAAGGAAAAGAACTTAAATTTTTAATTATTGTTGCAATAACATTTGTGATATTATCATCTCTTGTTGGTTTAAATTTAGCTTTCTTCTTTATTTTACCTTTTATTGTCGCTATTTTATTATCATTAGGGTTCAGTAAAATCACAACGATGTTAGCAACTATAGGTTCAATTATTATAGGAATGATGGGAAGTATTTATGGAACTGATATAGGTTATTATTTAAATAGATATTTAAGTCATAATAGTGATTATACATATAATACATCAATTTTTCCAGATAGAATTATTTTATTGATTTTACTAATATTTTTATTAGTTATGTTTATTTTACATAAGGGTAAAAATGATTTAAAAAATTCTAAAAGCAAAAATGAAGAAATTCCCCTTTATGAAAAAAATGATAGTAGTAAAAAAAGTTGGAAACCTTTATTCATAATTCTTATCACATCATTTGTTTTAATTGTTCTTGGTAGTTTCAAATGGGATGATGTTTTAGGAACTAATGCGAATCCAACACCATTTTTAAATTTTTATGAAAAAATAATGGGAGTAGAAATAAATGGTTTCCCTATTGTTTCTAGTATTTTAGGTACAATTCCTGCTATTGGCTATTGGAAATTACCATTTATATCAGTTTTTACTTTATTTATAACTATTTTATTTGCTATCATTTATAAAGTAAAAGGTGAAGATATTTTAGCTGGTTTTCAAGCAGGAATAAAAGAAAATTTTAAACTTATTTTATATATAATTGGTTCAAATTTAGTTTTAGCTATACTATTTAAAAATGGCGCAACGGCTAATTTTGCTACAACTATAGTTGATTATTTGATGAATATACCTGATAAATTTAATACATTAATTCTTTCTTTTACAACAATTATTTCAAGTTTCTTTTATAATAACTTTTCTGTTTTAGTAGATACATTGTATACACCAACCGTTATTTTAACAGGAACAACAGTAGAGTTAAGATTTTTAGCTTCAATTATTATACAGACTATGTATGGTTTAGTAATGTTTATTGCGCCAACTAGTGTATTACTTATTACAGGTTTAGCGTATTTCGATATTTCTTATAAGGAATGGTTTAAAAATATTTGGAAACTACTATTACAATTGTTTATTGTTATTGTTTTATTATTAATTATTGTGACTATTTTCTCAATGTAGAGACTAGTCCTTTTTTTATTTATTGTGTTATAATATATTTATAAATGGATAGGAAGTATGTGTATGAAATATCAACTAGATGATAAAATTTTTGATGTTGAAATTGTAAAGAAAAATAATAAAAATACTTATATTAGACTAAAAGATGATCAAACAATTTATGTAACTACTAATTTTTTTTCTAGTAAAAGTTATATAAAAAAACTATTAGATAATAATCAACCGTTTTTAAGAAGAGCATTAAAAAAAATGACTACTAAAAACGAAACAGAAAGTAGGTTCATGCTACTAGGAAAACATTATGAGTTAATCTATAGTGAAAATTTTAAAAACGTAGAAATTGATATAAATAATTCTATTATATATATTAAAGATGAACAATCATTAAATAAATGGTTGCAACAGCAAATAAAAGAATTATTTTTAAAAAGATTGGATTATAATTATAACTTGTTTAGAGAAAAAATTCCTTATCCAAAATTGCGTATTCGAAAAATGAAAACTAGATGGGGTGTTTGCAATCGAGCTAATAATACAGTAACTTTAAATACTAATTTAATTAAGTATGATATAAGTAAACTAGATTATGTTATTATTCATGAGTTATCACATTTCATACATTTTAATCATTCAAAAGCTTTTTGGTCAATTGTTTCACAATATTGTCAAAATTATAAAATAATTAGAAAAGAACTTAATAGTTAATTTTGTTAAAACTACTATGGATTATAAATAAATACCATCGTAGTTTTTTGTTAATTTTTAATAAAATTATTTTTAAATATTTTTTTTGACAATAAATATTGTTTAAGTGATATATACTATTTTTGGTGATTATATGAAAGTAAAAGTTTTTGATGAAGCACATGAAAAAGATTTAGAATCTGCAATAAATGCTTTTTTAGCTGATTTTGATGGGGAAATTATTGATATTAAGTATCAAGTAGCTATAAGTGTTTTTTCAGAAGAGCAAATATATTGTTTTTCGGCAATGATAATATATACAAAATAAAATAATGTGGAGTTATAGTGATTAAAATTAAGAATTATCATTCACAATAACATAGAATATAAATGAGGAGGATAAAATATGTCTGGAAATTTTACAGAAGATACTAGAAGAATATTGACAAATGCTCGTAAAGAAATGTATGAATTAAAGCATCCATATATTGGTAGTGAGCATTTATTATTAGCTATACTAAAAGAAAAAAATGATATTTCAAAAAAACTAGCTGAATATAAACTAGACTATGAAAAACTTAAGACGGAAATTATTAAAATTGTTGGTGTTGGGTCTAAAGCTAGTGAGTGGTTTTTATATACTCCTTTGTTAAAAAGAATTATTGAAAACTCAATAATTGATAGTAAAGAGAATAATAATGGTTGTGTAACTGTTGAACATTTATTTGCTAGCATGTTAGAAGAAGGTGAAGGAGTTGCCATTCGAATTATGTTAGGAATGAATATTGATTTAGATGAATTGTATAGTGATTTTTCATACAAGCTAGTTAGTCATAATAAAGGAAAGAAAAACAAAAAATTATTATTAGAAGAATTGGGGACAGATTTAACAAAAAAAGCGCTTAATGGTGAATTGGATCCTGTTATTGGACGAGAACAAGAAATTAAACGTGTCTTAGAAATCTTATCTAGAAGAACCAAAAACAACCCTTTATTAATTGGTGAAGCAGGGGTAGGAAAAACTGCTATTGTTGAAGAATTAAGCAAAATGATAGCCAGCGGTGAAGTACCATTGTCACTAAAAAATAAAAGAATAATTAGCTTAGATATGGCAACAGCTGTTGCAGGTACTAAATATCGTGGTGAATTCGAGGAAAGAATTAGAAAAATACTAAAAGAAATTGAAGATAATGATGACATAATTTTATTTATTGATGAGATTCACACTTTAGTTGGAGCTGGGGGCGCTGAAGGAGCAATCGATGCCTCTAATATTTTTAAACCAGCCTTGGCAAGAGGAAAGCTAAGATGTATTGGGGCAACAACTATTGATGAATATAAAAAATATATTGAAGCCGATAGTGCTTTGGAACGACGCTTTCAAAAAGTATCGATTGAGGTACCTAATAAAGAAACAGTTCGCGAAATTTTAATGAAATTAAAAGATATTTATGAAAAGTTTCATTTAGTGGCTATAAGTGACGAAATAATTGACTTAATTATTGATTTATCTGAAAAATATATTTATGATAGAAATCAACCCGATAAATCTATTGATCTTTTAGATGAAGTATGCGCTAAAGTTAGTCTTACAGAAAGTAAGGAATTTAAAAAATATAATAGTCTAACTAAGGAATTACAACAAATTCTAAAAAATAAGAATAATGCAATTATTGAAAGCAAATTTGAGGAAGCCGCTGATTATAAAGAAAAAGAAAATATATTGATGGATAAAATTAATAAATTAGAATTAACCCTTTACAAAAAGGATAAATATAATACGGTCACTAAAGCCGATGTTGCAAAAGTTGTCAATATTAAAACCAAAATCCCTGTTTATGAACTATTGAATGATAGTATTTCTGTTATTGATAACTTAGAAAAAAATTTACAGGAAGCTGTTATTGGTCAAAATAAAGCGATTGATAATGTCGTTAAAATAGCAAAAAGAATAAAATTAGGATTTAATGATGAAAATAGATGTTATGCGATGTTATTTTGTGGACCAACTGGTATTGGTAAAACAAACTTAGCTAGAACTTTTGGTGAAAACTTAGTTGGGAAAGAAAATGTTATAAAATTAGATATGGGAGAATATGCAGAGGATCATTCTATTAGTAAAATAATTGGTGCTCCCCCAGGTTATGTAGGGTATTCAGATAATAAGAATGTTTTAGAAACAATCCGTAATAAACCATATTCTGTTTTAATTTTAGATGAAATAGAGAAAGCCACACCTAATATTATTAACTTGTTTTTTCAAATTTTAGATGATGGTAAAATAAAAGATTCTTGTGGAAGAGAAGTGCGCTTTGACAATGTTACTATTATCATGACTTCTAATATTGGATTTAATGATATAGAAATCGGTTTTAATAAAAATAATAACGACGTTGTTTTAACAAAATTAAAGGAATATTTTTCTTTGCCATTTATAAATAGAATTGATAATGTAATTATCTTTAATAAATTAACTTATGAAGATATTCATAAAATAACTGATCAAAAATTAAATAATTTGCGAAATAAATACTCTGGGCGAAAAATAAAATTACGCTTTTCTAAAGATTTAATTCCTAGTATTATTAAAGAATCAAATTATGAAGAATTTGGTGCTCGTAAAATAGATAAGATAATTAAAGATAATATTGAAAATCAAATTATTGAAGAAGTAATAAATGGGAAGAAGAATATTCTTGTTAAACCTAATTTAGAAAAAAGTGTCGTATAGACTTTTTTTTTTGTAAATAATATGATACAATTATTAAGGTGATGGTATGGATATTATGAACCAAATTAAGGAAGCGTTGGATAACAACAATAATATAAGTAATTCCGTAAAAGACAATTTACTAACTTTAATTAATATTTTTCATCAAACATTTCCCAATGTTGAACTTGAAAATTTAAAGAATAGATTACAGAGTTTAGTGATTGAATCTGGTAGTAAATATGTTTATAAAGAGGTTTCTGACTATAATCCAACTTCAAATAAACTTACATTAAATATGAGTGAATTAGAAAAAAATCATGATATAAAACATGTTTTAATGTATCAACTTTTAAATATAATCACAGCTAAAAATAATTATTTTGGCTTTAGTAAGGATCATAAACTTATTGCCCTTAATATTGGCTATACAGAAATTTTAACAAATAATTTAGTTGGTAATGATAGTGAGATAGAGTATCATTCTGATGAAGTTATTGCTACTAATTTGATTGCTAATATGATTGGTAATGATATTTTATTCAAATCATATTTTACAAATGATTTTAATTTGATTAATAATACTTTAGAAAATGCGAGGCTTTAAAATGGAAAGAGTAACTGATTTAATGGATTTCAATTATCAAAGGAGAGTTAGTAACAAAGACGCACAAAGCGATTTAATTAAAATAATTCTTGGTATATCTAAAGCCAGTATAGCTGATGGATCATTTTCAATAATGGGACCTATAATTAAAAGAGAATTACCATCTGATACAGAAAAATATCCTGGTCTATCAAATCTTGAAACCTTCTTGGATGTAATGACTAGAGTAATACAAGAATCGCAAGTTTGGCCTACTATGCCAGATATAAGAGCAACTAGTGATTTAGATCCCACAAATGAAGAATCAATTAATAGAACAAGATAATAATCAAAAATTTTTTTGATTATTTTTTTTCTTTAGCAAGGAATTTTATCTCTTTTATTGTATGTTAATAGTAAGGAGGTGAGATGATGTTAAAGAAATATCCATTTGTAAAGCAAAGTGGCGCTAAGGATTGTGGTGTTTCCTGTTTACAAATGATTATAAAATATTATCAAGGTTATATAAGTACTAGACAATTACAAGAGATGACAAAGACAACTAAAACTGGAACAACGGCTTACCATTTGATTGAGGCTTCTAAACAAATTGGTTTTGAATCCAGTGGTGTTAAAGCAACTCTTTCAGATATAAATAAACAAAATATGGTCTTACCGTGTATTGCGTCTGTTACAATTGATAATATATATAATCATTATATAGTCATTTATGATATAAATTATAAAAGTAAGAAGTTAACAATAGCTGACCCAGCTAAAAAAATTAAAACTATATCGTTTGAAGAGTTTGATAAAATATGGAATAATGTTTTTTTGTTTATGTATCCAATAAAGAAAATTCCCTTATATACAAAAGAGCATAAACCCTTAAAAATAATTTTAGATATTTTGCTGTTAAACAAAAAAATAATCATTAATATAATCGTTATTTCCATTTTTTATACGGTTTTTTCTATAGCAGGCTCATATTACTTTAAATTTATTGGTGATAGTTTTTATTTCACACAATCCAAAACTTATTTATTTTTTCTGTTCAATATATTTTTAGCTTTTACCTTTCTAAAACTTTTATCAGATTTTTTTCGTAATCAATTACTGGTTTATTTAAACGAAAAAATAGAATTAATTCTGACAAATAATGTTTTTAAAAACATTGTCTTACTTCCGTATAATTATTATCGGAATCATACAACAGGTGAGATAGCTTCTAGAATAAATGATTTAGAAAAGATTAGGGATATTATTAGTAAGGCAATTGTTTTTGTTTTTATCGATTTTCCTTTATCAATAATTTCCTGTATCATCTTATATTTTATAAGTAAAGAATTATTTTTTATTTCCATTATTGTATTATTACTTTATATACTTATAACGGTTATTTTTATTCCATTATTTAGTCATCATGTTGAAACAGTGCAAAGAAAAAAGGCCGAGTATACATCTTATATGATTGAGGCTATCAATGGTTTTGAAGGTATTAAGGGTATAAATAGTGAGAATATTATTATTAATAAGTTTGAACAAAAATTTATCAATTTTTTAGATAAAATATTTAAATTTCAATCTTTATATAATCGCCAATATTTAGTTACAGAAGCGATTAGTGATATTAGTTCCATTATAATTATTTTTATTGGTAGTTTACTTATTTTAAATCAAAAATTAACAATTGGTAATTTATTAGTATTTAATTCATTATTTTCTTATTTTTTATTTCCATTTAAAAATACTTTACAATTAGGTATACAAATTAAGGAAGCTAAAGAAGCGATAATAAGAATTTTAGAAATTATTGAGCCAAACGTTGATAATGGTTTCGTAAATAAAAAAATAATAGGCAATATATCTTTCAAAAATCTTAGTTATAGTTATGATGATCATAGTTTAGTTTTAAAAAATGTGAATTTTTCCATAACTCCAACTGAAAAAATTATGATTATTGGTTCTAGTGGAAGTGGGAAAAGCACGTTATTAAAATTATTATTGCGCTATTATAAATTAGAAAGAGATAAAATTATTGTCGATGGCATTGATATTAATGATTATACAGAATCATCAATAAAAGACAATATCGTTTATATAGCACAATATGAGACTTTATTTAATGATACACTTAAGAATAATATAGATTTGGAAAATAAATATACAGCTGAACAATTTTTAGAAATTGTAAATTTATGTTGTATAGATGAAATTGTCAAAAATAGTAATCTCGGGTTTAATATGCTAATAGAGGAAAATGGGTTTAATTTATCAGGTGGCGAAGCCCAACGAATTGTGTTAGCGCGAAGTTTAATGCGAGATTTTAAAATTTTAATCATTGATGAAGGTCTTAATCAGGTCGATATTAATTTAGAAAGAAAGATATTAAAAAATATCATTAAACGATATTCTAATAAAACAATAATCGTTATTTCTCACCGTCTAGAGAATATGGATTTATTTGATAGAGTTATTGAATTTTCTAATCATAAAATTAAAAAGGATGTTTATAAAAATGATGGACATATGTAAATATAAAGATACCCATATTTTAAGACGAGAACCTTCTAAAATTTATTCATTTACAATTATTATTGCTATAACACTAGTTTTAATTATAATTTTTTGTTTTTGTTTTAAATACACAAAATATAAATATTATATTGCTAATGTAACAGAAAATGATGATGGATTATATCTTTATACTACTGTAACTAAAGAATATTTTAACGAAATAAGTCAAAATAGATTAATAATTGATAATCGAGAATATGACTTTGAGCTTATAGAATTTGAAAAAAATGTTTATGATAATAATTATAGTATTATTTTAAAAATTGGTAGTGATAAAAATTTACAAAAAAATGGTTATGTAATTTTTAGTTTGAAAAAGGAAAATACAACCTTATTCAAAGAAATTAGCGAAAGAATAAAGGAGGATTAGATTAGTGCAAAAATTAAATACTAACGAGTTAAAAGAAATTAATGGTGGAGGCATTGGTACATTATTCTTAATTGGAGGCGGAATCGTTTTTCTAATTGGTGTTATTGATGGCTATGTTAGACCACTTGCTTGTAATTATTAAGGAGGAATGTAAATGATTCAATTGAAAAAAATGGAACTATTAAATATTAACGGAGGAGGAATTTCTGGTACTATGATAAATGCTTTTTCTAAGGCTTTAAATTCTTTATTAGATTTAGGTAGAAGTTTAGGAACAGCTATTCGCCGTATTGTAACTGGGAATTTATGTTAAGTAAATTAAAAAGTAGTAAGCAATTAAAGATATTGTATTTATTGCTTAGTTATGTAATTTTTTGTATATTTTGCTTGCCAATTTTTGAAATTTTAATTGAGATAATTTCTAAAGCTGGAAGAATAGTAGGAACCTATATTAGATTAATTTGCTAATAAAAAGAGAATTTTTTCTCTTTTTTTTGATAATAACAAAAAAAATGTTGAAAAATAAGTACTTAAATGATATAATAACACTAGTTTTAGAAGGGAGGGATACTAAATGACAAAAGTTGTTGTCCATGATGGAAAAGTTGATGATGCAATTCGCGTCTTAAAACAAAGAAATGCAAAAAGTGGCCTCCAAAAAGAGATTAGAGAAAGACAAGAAGGATTTCTAAAACCAGGCGTTAAAAGAAGAAAAGCAAGAGAAGAAGCTATTAAAAATAGCCGTAAAAATAATAGAAGAAATAGAGAATATAATAGGGCCGCATAATGTGGTTCTTTTTATCAAGGAAAGGAATTTTTAATGAAAAATAGAATATTAGAAGATTTAAAATTAGCAATGAAAGCTCAAGATAAAGAAAAATTATCGGTTGTTAGAATGGTTAAAGGCGCTATTCAAATGGAAGAATTAAATAAAAAACATGAATTAAATGATGATGAAGTTATTGCTATTATTTCTAAACAAATCAAATCAAGAAAAGAAGCAATTGTTGAATTTGAAAAGGCTAATCGAAATGATTTAGTTGAACAAAATCAAAAAGAAATTGAAATTTTAAATACTTATATGCCTGAACAATTAAGTGATGACGAGATTAATAAAATTATTGATGAAGCTTTTACTAAAATTAATCCTACATCAGAACGTGATATGGGAAAAATTATTGGTTCAATTTCACCGCTTTTAAAAGGCAAAGCTGATATGGGTAGTGTCAGTAAAATTGTTAAAGAAAGGTTAAGTAGTTTATAAAAAAATTATAATTATTTTAGGGGATTATAAATGGCACATATAGAATATAAATTTGAAAAATCTAAATTAATTAATTACGATGTATCTAAAGAAATTTATTCTAATTGCGAGTTAATTCTTAATAATGATAGTAAAGATTTTTTAAAATCATTGATGGAATTGTAAATATGTATTTTAGATAAAAAGTATGACAATAAACCATTAGTTCAAGCATTGTTGTCTTGCGAAAGTTTAAGACCAATTTTTATTCAAAATATATTAGACTATATTGTAAAATTTTATAATACAATTGAGCAAGATTTATATATTACTAGATATAATAATCATGTTGATGTTGGAAAGAATTATGATCAAAATTATTTTTCAATTCTATCAAGCAATTACGATTATGAACACACTAAAAGTAATATATGTTTAGGAAATGTTGTTTATCCTGAATTACCAGTAGAACCAATTAAACCAGATAAACAACAAATAGAATTGGTGCAACAGCGAAAATATACTGAATTAAAATTGGTTAAACAGCGAAAATATACTGAATTAAAATTGGTTAAACAGCGAGAAAATGACGAAGAAAAGAAAAAATTGCCATTATTATATGATGAACTTAATTCATTAAAAGAAAAGTTAAAAGAAGAATTAAAGATTCGCGAAGAACATAGGACATCTTATTTGAATAGTTTAGGTATAGTTTCATCTTTACCATTTCCAATCAATATACATGAAACTATATATTGGCCGCCCCCTAGTCATATGAGTATTGAATCACGTATTATAAGTATAGAAAATCAAATTCAAAAAATAGAAAGTTTTAATATTCAAAACGTTGAAAATATATATGAAGATGAAAAAGAATATGAACAAGCTTTAGTTAAATATCAAAATAAATTAGAAAAATATCCACAAGAATTATATAATTATAAAAAAGGAATAATAATCAGCGATGATTGTATTAAATATAGAAAGTTATTTTTAGAACATTTTGGATTAGACATCAAAAGAGATTTTATTCCTATTGATAATAATGGTAAAAGATTACAAAAAACAAATATGTATGGAAATATTATATATTAAAAAATTATGTAAATGAAAAATATTTTTATGATGAAAATTATAAAAATATTTTTTTATATATTGACAAGTGTATATAAAACACTTATAATAAAGTTGTGA
The DNA here is from genome assembly GCA_022795155.1 of Bacilli bacterium. Taxonomy (GTDB): domain Bacteria; phylum Bacillota_I; class Bacilli_A; order RF39; family UBA660; genus CAJLIR01. The sequence continues at coordinate 25,685 of JAAWGF010000015.1, forward strand.
TGATAAATGCAAGTAAGTAAAAGTTATTATAAGAAACAGGGTATACATGCGATAACCGCTATTTTTACGGTTGAAAGAGGTGTACCTAAAGTTTTATTGATTAAAAGAAAAAATGAACCTTTTATGGGTGAATGGTGCCTAACGGGTGGAGCTATTCGAAATGATGAAGATTTGCTTGATGGCGCTAAAAGAGAAATTTTTGAAAAATCTGGAATTAAAGATATCTATATTTATGAGTTCAAAACTTTCGGCAAAGTTGATCGTTCACCAGTAATGCGAATGATAGCCATTGGTTACATTGGTGTTATTGATTGTAATCGTGTAAATATTTTAAAAGAAACGACCAAAACTTCAAATGCTGATTGGTTTAGAATTGATAAAATTCCTTCACTTGCTTATGATCACGAAGAAATACTTGCTAGCGCAATTGATTTCTTAAAACAAAAAATAACGGAATCAAACATTTTATCATCATTATTTCCTAATAATTTTACAATGCCAGAACTACAAAAAGTTTATGAGGCTATTTTAGGAAAAGAATTTGATCGTAGGAATTTTCGAAAAAAAATTCTTAGTTTAAATATTGTTGAAGATACAAATTTAACAATGAAATTTGAGGGTAGAAAACCTGCAAAATTATATAAATTTAAAGATAATATTGAAAATAAAAGTGTATTTTAATAATACATTTTTCTAAGCAACGAACAAGCGTATATTTTACACTTGATAGTGATAAATAAAGAAAGAGGTAGGTAATAATATTATACAACAATGAAAATGATACTATGATAGAATATGAAGTAATTATTAATTATGAAAAATTAAAACAAATTCGTGAACAAATAATAAATGATTGTAGTTTTATTATAAAACGAAAAAAAATAAAGAGTATGTCTTTCGAATGGGCATATTATGGCGAAACATTGAAAAATATTAAACGTGGGAAAGTTTTTTCCGAATATTCAGAAGACCCTGATTTAAGTATTTATGAATATACATATGATGAATATATTTTTCCGGAAATTATAAAAAAAATAGATGAAGTATTAGATGGTGATGAACAACAAATACAATATTTATTTGAAACTTCTGATTTATCTAATCTAGATATTGATATAAATAAATATCACGATGTTGAACAATTAAAAAAAATAAAGCGACTTATTGATTAATATTTTAAAAACTGTAATATATAGAGGAGAATTAAAATGGCAAGGTTATATTTTAGATATGGAGCAATGAATGCTGGAAAAAGTGCAGCATTATTACAAGTTGTTCACAATTATAAAGAAAAAAATATGAAAGGTCTAATTATAAAACCTAAAATAGATACAAAGGGTGATAATAAAGTTGTATCACGGATAGGGTTGTTTTCACCGGTTGATATATTATTAGATATAGATGAAAGTTTATTTAGCATTCAAAATCAACAAATTATAAAAGATTCTAATTGTATTATTGTTGATGAAGTAGAGTTTTTATCTAATGAGCAAATAGATGAATTATGGATTATTACTAAACAATTGGATATACCAGTTATATGTTATGGACTTAGAACTGACTCAAAGACTCATTTATTTACAGGTAGCAAAAGATTAATGGAGATTGCCGATGAAATTGAGGAATTAGCGACAATTTGTTCATGTGGAAAAAAAGCTAGATTTAATGCTAGAATTATTGATGGAAAATACACTACCGAAGGCGATACAATTGCTATTGATGATAATGATTCCGTAAAATATGAGTCATTATGTGGAAAATGTTTTTCACAAAAAGTTTTAAGAAAATTCTAGGAGGAATTAAAAATGGAAGTTACGAAAATTGTTTTAACTGGCGGACCTTGTGCTGGTAAATCAAAGGCTATTAATTCAATAAAAAAACATTTTGAAGAATCAGGTTATAACGTTATCATAATTAATGAAAGTGCGACAGAATTAATTAACAGTGGGATAAAACCATTTGGTGAAAATAGAATAGATCCTTATTCATTTCAAAAAATTATTTTTGATTATCAATTAATGAAAGAGCGAATTTTAGGTAATAGCACATTTGGTAATAAAAAAGATACAATTGTTATTCATGATAGAGGAATTATGGATAATAAAGCTTATTTAGAAGAACAAGATTTTAATCGTCTTTTGCGTGAAAAGAGGAAGCAAGAAATATTTTTGTTAGAAAGATATGATGCTGTTGCTCATCTTGTAACAGCAGCCGATGGAGCTGAACAATTCTATACATTATCTAACAATAGTGCTAGAACAGAAACAATCGAAGAAGCAAGGGCACTAGATTTAAAAACAAAATTATCGTGGCTTGGACATGATTATTTGAGTATTGTTAATAATAGTCATGATTTTAATTATAAAATATCTAAAACTTTAAATATCATCGAAAATACACTCAAAAAAGAAAAGTTAAAACAACAAAGAAAATTTTTGTTAGATTATAAATATGTCAATAATTTATTTTCTACATATCCACACAAAACTTTTTATATAGAGCAACAATATTTACCAACAGAAGATAATATATATAGATTTCGTAAAAAAACATTAAATAATTGCAGTTCCTATACAGTAACTTTAGAACAATTAATTGGCACAAGCAAAAAAATAATTTTAGAAAATCATAAAATTGATGAAAAAAAATATTATAATGTTACTTTGGATAATTTTGATAATATGTATGCGATACAAAAGGAAAGAAATTTTGTTCTTTATGATAATCAATACTTTAAAATAGATAGATTTAAAAATGATTTATGCTTATTGGAAATAGATTGGTCATCTTTAAATAAATTACCAATAGATATACCAATTATTGATGATGTAACTGATAGAGATGATTACTATAATTTTATGTTATCAAAAAAATTTAAATAATATCCTTGCAAAGTTATAAAATATTATGTTGAACAATTAATGCTATAAATTATTGAATTCTTAAAATAATTACTTAGAAAGGTGAATTTATTATGAATGAACAAAATATTACTAAAGAAGCAACAATACTTATAGAAATATATAAATTGTTTTATCACGAAAATCCGAATTTTTGTGATAAAGATATAAATATTAAAATGCAATCAATGATGGCCATATTATTACAATTTGGCTTACCATTTAGTGGTGGTTATGGCTTCCATTTTTTAGAAGAGAAAAGAATCCCTATGTCATTTAATTTACAAGATGATATTAATAATCTATATAAAATGGGTAAAGCAACTGATAATAAACTTATTGAACTTTCTAAAGATACAAAAAGAATAGTTAAAATTGTTAGCGATATTCTTTTTAAAGAAGGTGTAGATTCTAGTGATATTGTCCAATTAGTAACAAGGGTTAGTCAAATTATTTATGCAAGAGAATATTGTCTTCCAACTGGAATTAACACAGAAGAAATAGCGCAATTTTTAAATTTACCAGTAGAAGAAGTAGAAAATAAATTACAACTCGTTAAAAAAATTGAAAATAAATTTTCATTTCTTTATAATAGCTAATCATAAATTTAATTTATGATTTTTTTAAATGTTATAAAAGTAAATTTTAATCTTATAAAACGATACTAATTATTGAAATAATTTTTAAATAAGAGTATAATTTAGGCTAGTTATAGGAGGAATTTATGTTAAAAGTAGATAAGATTACAAAATATTATGATGACTTTAAAGCTGTTGATAATCTATCATTTACGGTTAAACCAGGTGAAATATTTGGTCTTCTTGGTGTAAATGGTGCTGGAAAAACAACAACTTTTAGAATGATTATGGGTCTTTTAGAACCATCAAGTGGAAATGTCACTTTAGATGGTAAAAAAATTGACTATAGTGTAACTGATCAAATTGGGTTTTTGACTGAAGAAAGAAGTTTATTAACTAAAATGACAGTTAAAGAACAATGTTTATTTTATGGAACACTTAAAGGAATGAGCGATAATGATATTTTAGCTAAGCTAGATAACTTACTTGAACGATTTGGTATAAGTGAATATAAAGATAAAAAGATAAAAGAATTATCTAAAGGTAATCAACAAAAAATACAGTTTATAACAGCGCTTATTAACGATCCTAAATTACTTATTTTGGATGAACCATTTTCTGGGTTAGATCCTATTAATATTGAATTATTTAAGGAAATGATTCTTGAAATGGCTAACAAAGGTAGTATGATTATTTTCTCATCACACCAAATGAATCATGTTGAATTATTCTGTAAAAAAATTGTTGTTATGTTAAGAGGAAAAGCTGTAATCGACGGATATATTAGTGATATTAAAGAACAATATCGTAAGAAAAATATTTTAATTAAAGGCGATATTGCAAAGAGTGAATTAGAAAAAATCGATGGTGTTTTAGAAGTTACAGAAAAATCTGATGAATTTGAAGTTAAAATTGAAAGTATTGATAGCGTTGAAAAAGTATTTAAAAGCGTAAGTAAACATAAAAATATTACTAAATTTGTCGTTGAAGAACCATCACTAAATGAAATCTTTGTAGCGAAAGTAGGTGAAGCATATGAGAAGTAAACTAAATTACTTAATTGGTGTTAGTTTAAAAAGAAAAGTAAAAACCAAATGGTTTTTAGTAGCTAATATTATAATTGCCTTAGTTGTTGTGGGTATTATTAATATCGATAGTATCATTACTTTCTTTGGTGGCGATTTTGATGATGCTCAAAAGGTATATGTTATTGATGATACGGATCGTGCTTATAATATTTTAGCTGAACAATTAAATGCCTCTAGTTTACAAATTGTAGACTCTGAAGAATCAGCATTTGAAGTAACAAAATATGATGATGCTGATAAAATTAATGATTTAATTGAAGAAGATAAAGATATCATTGTTATTCATTTGGAAGAAAAGGAAGAAAAAGGTTTAACTGCCAAAATTACGAGTCAAAGCTTTATTGATACAATGGATTATCAATTAATAACTAATGCTTTAACAAATACGAAAGTCAGTTTAAATATATTAGATTCTAATATTTCAATTGAAGATTTTAATAAAATTTATGATCCAATTGAAATTGAACGCGAAATTTTAAATGAAAATGAGAAATCCGAAGATGAAAACACTAATATGATTATGACCACTGTCTTCCCAGTTATAATTTTGCCATTCTTTATGTTATCAATTTTCTTAGTTCAAATGATTGGCGCCGAAGTTAATGATGAAAAAACCACTCGAGGAATGGAAATTATTATTTCTAACGTATCCCCAAAAACACACTTTTTCTCTAAAGTTATTGCTGGTAATTTATTTGTATTAATTCAAGGTATATTATTGGTTGCTTATGCAGGTATTGGTTTTGCGATAAGAAATATGGTTGGTGGCAATTCGATTGTTAATGGATTGGGCTCTGAGGTTGGTGATATTTTAAATCAAATCATGAATTCAAATCTTGGCAGTCAATTAATATATATAATACCTATGATTTTAATTTTAATGATTTTAACCTTTATTGCTTATTCACTTTTAGCGGGTGTTTTAGCTTCTATGACAACTAACACTGAAGATTTCCAACAATTACAAACACCTATTATGATTATATCATTAGTTGGTTATTATTTAGCGATGATGGCATCTGTTTTTGATGGGGCTTTATTTATTAAAATATTTGCTTTTGTACCATTTATCTCGGCTATTTTAGCTCCTTCATTATTAATATTGGGGCAGATTGGTATTATCGAAACGATTATTGCGGGTTTTATTATGGTAGCAACTAATTATGTATTAATTAAATATGGTATGCGTATTTATAAAGTTGGTATTTTAAATTATTCTTCAAAAGGTCTATGGAAAAAAATGTTTAAAGCTGCTAGAAAGAGTGAATAATATGAAAAAAGTTTTAGTTTTAATATTAAGTGTTATTACATTATTAATAACAGGTTGTGATAAAAGTTATGAGCAAGACTTAGATGTTGGAGAATTATGTCATTGTAATAAAATTGATAATTGTGAGTGCGAGGGAAAATATCAAACTGTTAATTATGAACAAGCTAAAAATTTAATTTATAATGGTAATACTTTCTTAGTTGATGTTAGAAGTGAAGCTGAATATAATGGTGGACATATTGAGAACGCTATTTCGATACCATTAGATAAAATTGATGATATAAAGCTTGCTAAAAATATTAATTTAATTGTTTATTGCAGAAGTGGTAGTCGTAGCAAAAGTGCTGCACTAAAACTTTTGGATTTAGGATATGTTAATGTTTATGATCTAGGTAGTATGGATAATTGGGATTAAATTCCAATTATTACGAAAAAGTAACCAAAAGAAATAATTTTTGTAGTATAATTATAAATGGTGGTTATATGAAAAAAATTATTTTTTTTGTTAGTCTATTTATATTAGTAAGTAGTATTTCTATAGGGATTGTTATTTTAAAAAAAGAAAAGAAAGCTGATCCAAGTGAGTTAAGAAACTTTGATGTTGATTTAACTAATATAGATAAAGTTATGTTTGTAGCTCATCCTGATGATGATATGATTTGGGGTGGCTCACATTTAATTAATGATGATTACTTAGTTGTTTGTGTTACTTGTGGTTCAAGAGCTGATCGTGTCCAAGAATTTAAAAATGTTATGGTAGCTACGGGTGATAAATATATTATGCTTGATTATCCAGATAAAACTAATGGTGAGAGGGATAATTGGGATACTGTTTATGATGATATTACAAAAGATGTTGAAAGAATACTAGCTATGAAAGATTGGAGCCTAATTGTAACTCATAATGAAAAGGGTGAGTATGGTCACATTCATCATAAGATGACGCATAGTATTGTTACAAGTGTTTATGAAAATAATTATTTAGAAAATGATAATTTATATTTTTTTGGTAAGTATTATAAGAAAGAAAATCTTGATGAAGTAAAAAAAGAATTACCAGAAATAACTGAAGAAAATTATAATAAGAAAAATGATATTATTTATAAGTATTATACAAGTCAAAAGTCTGTAGCTGATGGTTTAAGTCATATGTTTAAATATGAAAATTGGGATAAATATCGTAGTGAGGTATAGTATGAATAAGAAGTTTGATAAAAAAGATTATTTAAATATAACTATTTTAGCTTTATTTGTAATTGCAATTGTTTTAATTTTGACAAGGGGAAAATATATATATGGGTCTACGACGGATTGGAAAGATCAACATTATCTTTTAGCTGAATATTTTAGAAATATGTTTTATTCAACAGGCAAATTGATTCCTGAATTAGCCCTAAATATTGGTGGAGGTCAAAATATTTTTAATTTTGCCTATTATGGTTTATTAAATCCAATTATTTTAGTTTCCTATCTATTACCATTTATTGATATGATGCATTATGTTATTATTTCAAGTATTTTAGTTGTTATTATAAGTATGCTTCTATTTTATAAATGGCTTAAAAATAATCAAGTTAGTACTAATATCTGCTTTTTAACTTCATTTATTTTTGTTGCTGCTTCACCTTTACTTCTTCATAGTCATAGGCATATTATGTTTATAAATTATATGCCCTTTTTACTATTAGGTTTGATGGGAATTGATAAATATTTTAAAGATAAAAAATTTTTCTTAATTACAATGTCTACAACATTGATGATTTTTACTAGTTATTACTATAGTGTATCTGGTGTAGTCGTTTTAGGGATTTATTTTATTTATAGATATTTATCTTTAAATGATAAATTTAATTTAAAAGATTTTTGCTTTAATCTAATTAAGTTTATTTATTTTATCATGCTAGGTATTTTAATAGCTTCTGTTTTATTATTACCCATTTTTTCAACCATTTTAACTGGTCGATATGCTACAACTAAAAATTTAAATATTTGGTCTTTAATTATTCCTAAATTTGATATTGGATATATGTTGTATAATAGTTATGGTATTGGTTTAACTAGTATCGCAATTATTTCTCTTATCAATATGTTATTTAATAAAAAGAAGGATAAAATATTTTTAAGTTGCTGTTTAATTTTGATTTTTTGTTTTCCAATATTCTTATATTTATTAAATGGAACTTTATATATAAATGCGAAGGTATTAATTCCTTTCTTACCACTAATGTGCTATATAATAAGTATTAATTTAAAAAATATATTAGATCGTGAAATGTCATTAAAAAAGACAATTATATCAGTCATTATTCTAATTATTATTAGTTATTTTATGAATGCTAAAGATATTTTCTGCTTATTTATTGTAGATAATTTAATTATTATGACTAGTATTATCTTTTATACTTATAAAAATAGAAAAGGATTATTTTACGTACCACTTATTATTGTTAGTCTTTTAAATTGTTTACTTGGTAATCTTGATGATACTTTATATTTAAAAGAAGCATATAATCAGGAATTTAATAAAAATATAACTATTGATATAAATGATATAATTGAAAAAGATAAAAATTTTTATCGAATTAATAATAATTTAAGCCCTTTATCAACAAGTAATAAAATTTATCATAATCATTATTATCAAAGTAGTCTTTATTCTTCAACTTATAATGGTAATTATAACAATTTTTATGTTAACGTTTTTGAAAATGAGATTCCTTATCGTAACTCTGTTATTAATGGTTCAACAAATAATCTTTTATACCAAATGTATATAGGTGAAAAATATATTATAACCGAAAGAAAACCTAATTTAGGTTATAAATTAGTTAAAGATACAACTGATTACCAAATTTATGAAAACACCAATGTTTTACCAATTGGTTATGCCAGTGATAAATTATTAAGTTATGATTTCTATAAAAAATTAAGTTATCCTTATAATATTGAGGCATTATTAAATTTTATAGTAGTTAATGATGAAAATAATGGGGAATATATTTCAAATATTGATGATTATGATCTTTCATCGTTAGAATCTAAACTTTCTGATTTAGGATTTACAAAAAATGAAAAATCTTATCATTTTGAATTAGAAAGAGGTAAAACATTTAATATCCCTTTAGATGATAAATTAAATGATAAAATATTAATTATTTCCTTTGATATGAAATTATCACAGCGTTGTTCTAGAGGTGATACATATATTACAATTAATGATATTAAAAACAAATTAACTTGTAAAAGTTGGAAATATCATAATAATAATTATACATTTAATTATGTTTTAGCTACGACAAATATTGATGAATTAAACATTGAGTTTAGTAAAGGGGAATTCTTAATTGATAATGTTAAAGCATATACTTTAGATTATAATAGAATAAACAATCTTAATGATAATATTCAACCATTAAATGTCGATTATGATAAAACTAGGGGCAATAAAATTATTGGAGATATAAATGTTAAAAATGATGGCTATTTAATTTTGAAAATTCCTTATGATAAAGGATTTGAAATTTATATCGATAATAATAAAACTGAAGTAGAAAATGTTAATGATGGCTTTATAGGAGCTAAAATAAAAAGTGGTGAACATAGTATTGAAATAATTTATCATACGCCATTTTTATTGCTTGGCAAAATTATTTCTTTGATAGGTCTAATTTTATTTATAATTTCTTTAATCATTAATAAATATTTCAATCTAATAAAAACAAAGGTTTTGAATAATAAACTAGTTAAATTTGGTATAAAAATGTATCATAAATATGAAGAAATTATTAATTATTTATTTATGGGTGGTTGTACAACGATTGTCAGTATTGGCTCATACGCTATTTGTGCTAGCTTATTTTCTATTCATTATCAGGTAAGTAATGTTATATCTTGGTTTTTTGCGGTAGCTTTTGCTTTTATTACAAATAAATTATTTGTTTTTAAGGTTAAAAGTAATGATAAATTATTTTATGAAATATATCAATTTGTGAAATTTAGAATTCTATCTTTACTTATTGATATGGCTTGTATGTATATTTTAGTTGACTTATTTTCTATAAATGATATAATTTCTAAAATTTTAGTCCAATTCATTGTTGTTGCTTTAAATTATGTTTTTAGCAAATTGTTTATTTTCAAAAAGAAAGACAATTAATATAAAAATTACGAATTATTCGTAATTTTTCTTTCAAAAAAAGGATTTTAAAAAGTTATGTTGTAAGTATATATTAGGAGGTGAAAGATGAAGACAACTATAACTAATGAACTAATGCTAGGG
>JAAWGF010000016.1 GCA_022795155.1 Bacilli bacterium
TCAATATTATAATATTGATAGTCTTGACAAGAAATTACTTTATTATCTTTAGTACGAAATTTTTTACTTGTTTGTTTCATATTATTAAAAGCGGTTGAAGTAGTGTAAACTTTATCGCCATTTTTTATTTGATAAGTTTGATTATCATTTAATATATAATTGAATGTTTCAATATTCTTGGAATTTAAAATAGATATTTCAATATTTTTATACTTCGAATGTATTTTTTTAGGTTTATCAAATTCATATATAGAGTGATCGTATCTAATGATTGTATTGTTATTTTTCTTATATATATGACCAAATCTACAATTATTATTGTTATTAGTATAATATGCAAATTTAATATCTAAATTATCAATGGTGATTATTAGTTTATCATTGTCATTTATTATTTGTATTTTTTTGAGGTAAGTTTAACTTTGTATGAATCATTAGTTATTTCTTGTTCTAGTAATTCCAATGTCTTTAAAAATTTATAATTTGAAATTAATAATTTTAATTTTTTGTTAAATAATTTAATTTTAATTTTATCAAACATAATACCACCCTTTGAATTAAAATTATATAATTTTAAAAGAATGTTTTAAATTAGTGGGCGTTTTGCCAAACTTTTATAATTTTCAAATAATTTTTTGTCATCAATGTCTTGATGCATATAGTCTAAATATGTTTCACGGGATATACTGTTATATTCACCACCATAAGGAATATAGTGATTATCTAGATTTCCATAGCTAGTTAATTGAGCATATGGATCATTATTTATATTAGGAGCAATCCCATAAGAGACTTCATCGTATTGTTTCATATTATCATTATAATACTTCTTTTCAGTAATCTGAATTATATTATCTTCCCTTGTTCTAATCTGTTTTCTGATATCTAACATATTATGAAAAGCTAAGGAATCATTTGGAGTAAAGCATTTTTCACCATCATTAATGTAAAAACTTTGATAATCATTAGCTACATATTTAAATTGTTCAATCATATTTTCATTAAAAACAGAGATAGTACTTTCTTGCTTAAAATTTGATTGATGTTTATAATTTTCAATTGTATATTTATAAACTCTTGTAAATGTATGGTTTTTTGTTTTGTAATACGTACCAGTATCAATGATATCGTCATTACTAGAAGAATATAAATAATTAACTTTATTATTAGGACCAAATGTTATTTTTAAAGAATATGTGCAATTTCCGATTTTACTGATGAATCCCACATATTCTTTATGAAACTCACAATTGCAATTATATTGGTATATAAATTTTTTTATTAATTCTAAAAGATTTTGTTTAAATCCATTCTCTTTAATTATTTGATCTAATTGATTTATTAGTTTAGAATAATTGTTTCCCATAAAATTCCTTCTTTCTTAAAAAAATATTATATAGTAATTTACTCTTTTTTGTCAATAAATATTCTAAATACTAGAAATTTCATGAGTAATAGTGTAAAATAAATAATAGGTGATAATAGTGAGGAATATGTTAACTGTTTTTAAAAGATTTTTTACTTATAAATGGGGACCCAATTTTGTTTCAACGATTTTTCGTAATGAAAAAATGGAAACAATTTCGGAACCTGGTTTTAATAAAATTGATCATGGTTGCTTAACAGCGTCTAATTCTTTTTTTGTGAAGCTATGTTGTGCGGTAGCCATTATTATTTCTACTAATCTTAGTTCCTTAGATTTAGGAGATCTAAATTCGGTAGTTGCGGTTTTAAAACAAAATTGGTTTATTCCTGTTTTATATTTATTAATGGTAATAGTACCTAATTTTATTATTTATACAACTAAAAAAAATCGTTATGTTAAAAGATATCCCCGTCTTTATTATAGTATGTTGATATTGGTATTAATATCTTTAATTGAAGTTATTTTTTCAATTATTTATTTTATTGGTAATTTAGGTGGTTCAAATGTCGCACTTTGGGCATCGATTATTGGTTTAATTGCTAACGCAGCAACATTCTATGGGTATATCTCTATTCAAGTAGGAATAATAGATTTCTGCATTTTTACTAATAAAATAGCTCTTGATAAAAAGGTAAGTCAAGGGACTGATTTTGGAGATTACATTGATTATTTTTAATAGGGGGAATATATGGGAATTTTTGATAAATTAAAGACGGTTTTTAAACCTAAAGATGATAATGAGAAGCAGTCTATTGATTTATATGATAAGGGTTTAGAAAAAACAAGATCTGATTTTGTTTTTAAATTAAATAGTTTAAATAAAAAATACAAAAAAGTTAGTAATGAATATTTTGAAGAATTAGAAGAAATTTTGATTATGGCGGATATTGGTGTTAATACGGTAATGAATTTTATTGATAAATTAAAACGACGCGTTAAAGCTGAAAACATTTTAGATATTGATGATTTAAAAGAGATAATTGTTGATGAAATGTTTATTATTTATGTTAATAATCAAGTTATTATTAATAAAATAAATTATGCTGAATCTGGTCCAACCGTTATTTTATTTGTTGGTGTTAATGGAGTAGGAAAAACAACAACAATCGGAAAATTAGCCAAAATACTTAAAAATGAAGGTAAAAGTGTTTTAATGATAGCCGGCGATACTTTTAGAGCGGGCGCTATCGAGCAAACTAAGGAATGGGCTAGTAAAGTTGGTTGTGAGGTTATATCAAATGAAAATGCTGATCCATCAAGTGTTATTTTTGATGGAATAACCAAAGCCAACAATGAAAATATTGATGTTGTTTTAGTTGATACAGCAGGGCGTCTTCAAAATAAAGTTAATTTAATGAATGAATTAAGCAAAATTAACAAGGTTATTGGGAATATTATTACTAATGCGCCGCATGAAACTTTACTTGTAATTGATGCAACAACTGGTCAAAATGGCATTAGTCAAGCTAAAAGTTTTAAAGACATTACTAATATAACAGGTATTGTTTTAACAAAACTAGATGGTACAGCTAAAGGTGGTATTGTATTGGCCATTAAAGAAGAAACAGGGTTACCTGTTAAGTATGTTGGTTTAGGTGAACATGAAAATGATTTGCAAGTATTCGATATTGAAAAATATATTTATGGCTTATTTAAAGATATGGTAGGTGAAGAAAGTGAAAAGTAATTTAGAATCACTAAAAAATAATAAGAATAGTTCCAAAATAGAATTAAAAAAAGTTCAAGAAATTGCGTTACTGAGTCAAGCTATGATAATATGCGCTATTATAATCTCTTTTATTATATCTAGGTTTATTCCCGAATTAACAATTTTAATGAATATATACTTAGTAATTTTATCACTTATTATGGCATATACGAATTATTCAATTTATAAAAAGAAAAATATGAGTATTTTGTATATTGTTTTTGGAGTTATTATTCTTTTGAGTGTTATAATTGAGTGGTTTAATTAATGGAGGAGCAATTATATTTAACTAATCTATATGATTATTATAAAGAGCTATTAACGGAAAAACAAAGAGATTATTTTGAAGAATACTATTTTAATAATTTATCGCTTTCTGAGATTAGTGAAAACTTTTGCGTTAGTAGAAATGCTGTTCATAAGCAATTAAAAGAAATTGAAAACAAATTAATAGAATATGAAGAAAAGTTAAAATTATATAGCAAGTCTATAGAGATTAAAAGAATATTGATTAATATTGATGAAGAAACTAAAAATAAAATAGAAAATTTGATATGAAAAGGGTGTTAAAATGTTTGGGAAAATAATATATATAAGTGATAATGTGGCCCATATTGAAATTCCTGATGGGACACCAGTTGCCGAAAACCTAATGAATATGCATGTTATTTTTGAGGATGATAAAAAGAAAATATTGGGCGAAATCGAAGATATTAGTGAAAAACTTATTAAGATAGGGTTTCTAGGCGAAATCGTAAATGGACATTTTGTTGGTGGTGTTATTAGAAAGCCAACTTTATCGTCAAAGATTAGAGTCATAACAAAAGAAGAACTAGCTCTTCTTATTGGTGATGATACACCTGGTAGTATGGTTTTAGGAATGTCACCATTATATGATGATTGCCAGATTAGAGTTGATATTAATGATTTATTTAGTAATCATATGGCTATTTTCGGTAATACAGGTAGTGGGAAATCATGTGGCGTTGCAAGGCTTTTACAAAATGTTTTTACTAATAATAAATTATTACCATATAAATCTAATTTTTTTATCTTTGATGCATATGGTGAATATCATAATGCTTTTAAAGAGATTAATAAAATTAATCCTAACTTGCATTTTAAATATTATACAACGAATAAAACAGAAGCAGGAGAGCAAAAACTTAAAATTCCTTTATGGCTTCTTAATGTTGATGACTTAGCTTTATTATTAGCAGCAACAAGCCATTCACAACTCACAATCATTGAAAAAATGTTAAAATTGGTTAAAATATTTTCACAATCTGATGAACAATCAATTAAATATCGCAACCATTTAATTGCCAAAGCAATTATGAATATTTTATATACTAATCAAACTTCACCAAGTAAAAGAAATGATATTTTTTCGATATTAGCAACTTGTTCAACAGCCCAATTTAATTTGGAAGCTCCTGTCCAAGGTATTGGTTATGTTCGAAAATTTCGTGAATGTTTTACGATGAATAAAGATGGTCAATTTACTGAAAGTATTCTAGTTACCGAATATATAAGTAGTTTTATTGACGAGGAATTAGAAAAATACGAGCCAACTGCCCCAAGTTTTTATACTTTAGAAGATATGGAACGTGCGATGAATTTTACCTTAATTTCCGAGGGCCTTTTAAAGAATGAAAAGATGTATGATGAAGCTATTATGCTTAAAGTTAGGCTACATGCTTTAGTTATTGGCGAAAATTCTGAATATTTCAAAATGGATAAATATATGACCGTTGAGCAATATATTTCGAGTTTAGTAGCTTGCCCAGACGGTAGAAAAGCCCAAATTATTAATTTTAACTTAGAAGATGTTGATGATGCGTTTGCTAAAAGTGTTACCAAAATTTATACGCGAATGTTATTTGATTTCACGAAACGCTTAAATGTTCGAGCATCTATTCCTTTTCATATATTCTTAGAAGAAGCCCACCGTTATGTTCAAAATGACAATGATAAATTTTTACTTGGTTATAATATTTTTGATCGTGTTGCTAAAGAGGGAAGAAAATATGGTCTTATCTTTAATTTGATTTCGCAAAGACCAGTTGAAATTTCGGAAACTGTTATTTCTCAATGTTCAAATTTTATCATTTTCAAAATGAACCATCCTAGAGACTTAGAATATATTAAAAAAATGTTACCTAATATTAGTGCTGAGGTTGTTGAAAAACAAAAAAGTTTACAACCTGGTACTTGTGTAGCATTTGGTAAAGCCTTTAAAATCCCTATGATTATAAAAATGGAAATGCCCAATCCTGAACCACAGAGTTCTAACTGTGACGTTGTGGCTAGATGGGGAAACTAAATTCAAAATAATTGCTATCACAAAAAATGTGATAGTTTTTTTTGACCTTGAAAAAGGAAAAAGGAAAATTTTATTGTAAATTTATTATAGGAGGTGAAAAAGTTAGATTAATATATTGACTAGGGTGTGAGAATAATATATAATTTAACTGAATGTTAATTATGATAAATCAAATATATATGTTGGATAATGATTATTTATTTAAATCAGTATTTAAAAATCCTATATATCTAAAAAAATTATTATGCGATTTTTTTAATATTAAATGTACTACAATTGAGTATTTAAATACCGAGTTAATAAAATATAATAAAAATGATAAAGTAGGGCTTGTCGATTTATTACTTAATATTGATGGCGAAATTGTAATCTTGGAATTGCAAAATATTGATAGACATAATTTTAAAGAAAGATTATTATTTTATTCATCAAATATTATAGCTAATTATTGTTTAAGAAAAAATGAAGATTATAATAAATTAAGAAGTATTAAAGTCTATGCGATTGTTAATTATCCATTATTTAATAATGATATTAAAAATAAAGTACGATTAAAAACTAAAAGGGAAATATTTACGAGCAAGTTAGAATATCAAATCTTTGATTTAACAAAAGTAGATAAAGATAATAAGCGAATTAAATATTATGAATTAGTTAATTTATTTAAAACAAAAGATTTAGATAAACTAACTATGATTATTAATAATAAATTAAATATAGAAATATTAGAAATAATAAAAGGTTATAATTTAAATGGAGAGGAAAGATTAAAAATGAACGATATAGCGCAAATGATGATGAATGAAACGGAACATTATGATACAGCCTATGAGGCAGGAATTGAAGTAGGTACAGAACGGGGTATTAGTTTGGGCATTAATCAAGGAATTAATCGAGGAATTAATCAAGGTAAAAATCAAGAAAAAATTAATATCGCCAAAAATCTAATTAATAAAAAAGTTGACATAGATTTTATAATGGATGTAACTGGTTTAACATATGACCAAATTATTTCTTTATAAAATATTAAAAGACCATAAACTAATTTATTCATATACTATATATGGGTGATAATATGGATTATAATGAATTTTTAAATAATATATATAGTCAATTTAAAAATAGTAATCAATATATGTCTAATAATTATATAAAATTTTTAAAGGAGAACAATACCAATATAGTTAATTTTGAGTTTGATAATAAAAATTATGAATTAATACGAGGAACAATCATTGAACAAGCCAATTCTGTTTTAATATACTTTAATATAGAAAATAAAATTGTTTTGAGTAAAGCTAATATTGTTAAAAAGAATATAGCTACTATTACTAATATTTTATTAGACCAAGGCTATATTACAGTGATTGAAAGGATAAAAAGAAAGTTTGAACAAAGAAAAGAGTTATATAAAGCTAGTTCTTATGATGAATTCATTAATGGAACTGAATTAGATAGTGAACTTACATATTTGATTTCTAATATAATAGAAAAATATAATCAAAAAAATATGCAAAAAAGACATAAAATATAGTCTTTTTTTAAATTTTATTATATAATTTAAAAGGTGATATGAATGTTTGAGAATTTAGGCGATAGATTACAAAATGCTATAAAAAAAATTAAAGGTTACGGTAAAATAACTGAAGAAAATATTAGTGAAGTAACTAGAGAAATTCGTTTGGCTTTATTAGAAGCAGATGTTAATTATAAAGTTGTTAAAAAATTTATAAATAATGTTAAAGAAAAGTCTTTAGGCGAAGAAGTCCAAAAGAGTTTAAAACCAGGTGAATTATTTGTTAAAATTGTTAAAGACGAGTTAGTTGATTTATTGGGTGGAGAAAGTACGCCTTTAAATACAATAGGCTCTCCTGCTATATTAATGCTAGTTGGTTTACAAGGTAGTGGGAAAACTACGACAATTGCTAAATTGGCTAATTTTCTAAGGAAAAAACATAATAAAAAACCTTTATTAGTAGCTTGCGATGTTTATAGGCCAGCCGCTATTGATCAGCTAAAGCAATTAGGTCGTGAATTAAATATTGAGGTTTATTCAGAAGGTAAGGGGAACCCTGTTGAGATTGCGAATAATGCCATAGATTATGCTAAAAAAAATGGCTTTAATTATGTATTAGTTGATACAGCTGGAAGGTTACATATTGATGAAGAACTAATGCAAGAATTAGCTGATATTACTACTAGTATCCATCCTCATGAAACAATCCTAGTTATTGATAGTATGACAGGACAAGATGCTATTAATGTCATTGAAGGATTTAATAATAGTTTAAAATTGACAGGCGCTATTTTAACAAAATTAGATGGTGATACTAGAGGTGGGGCAGCTTTATCTGTAAGACATTTAACAAATGTACCAATTAAGTTTATTGGTGTTAGTGAAAAAATGGATGGATTAGAAGAATTTCATCCTGACCGAATGGCCACTCGTATTCTTGATATGGGTGACATTATGACAATGATTGAAAAAGCTGAGTCTGTTATTGATCAAGAAGAAGTAATGAGTGCCGCCAAAAAGATGAAAAATGGGAAATTTGATTTAGAAGACTTTTTAAGTCAATTAAAACAAATTAAGAAATTAGGGCCACTAGAAAATCTGTTAAAATTAATACCTGGTGCTAGTAAAATGGGATTAAATAAAGTTCAAATAAATCCTAAAGATATGGCTCATTTAGAGGCAATTATTTTATCAATGACACCTAAAGAAAGAAAAAATCCTGATATTATTAAGGCAACCAGAAAATTAAGAATTGCCAAAGGTTCAGGTCGAACTGTCGAGGAAGTTAATCGCCTTTTAAAACAATTTGAACAAATGAAAACCATGATGAAACAAATGAAAAACGGCAATTTTAAAATGCCATTTTAAGAATAAATTTATTTATTAAGGCAAATACCATATTCAAAAAATCCTTATCCTCATATCATAAAAGTAGATAAGGGGGAATGTGTTCATGTTATTTAATAAAAATTGTTGTGGACCTATGCCACAATTTGACAGGTGTTGCGATGGTGGTATGATGGCTCCTCAACCAATGCCACAGATGGGTCGTGGATGTTGTGATATGAATCAAACAAGAGAACAATGTATCGTTGAACCAACTATTAATAAATGCATTGAAAAAGAATTCTATCATGAAGTACCACATGTATGCCCAATACATACTCATGTTATAAATCGCCACATTTACAATCATAGCTATACTCCACAATATACATGTTCAGAAGAAAATCAAGTTTGTAACATTGATAACGGTCCATGTTGTAAATTTGTTTAAATCAAAAAAGAATAGGTTACATTTTAGATTATCTATTCTTTTTTTCGTTTCTACCACATAACCAATCAAGAGAAATATTAAATTGCGTCGCAATTTGATAAGCAAAAACAGTTAGTAATAAAGTTTTACCGTGTTCATAGGCACTAATCGTTGAATGTGATGTATTTAGTATTTTTGCTAAGGAACTTTGACTTAACTTTTCTTTTTTTCTAAATATTGATAATCTTGTGCCTATAATAACTTTATCTAGTTGTAAGCTATAATAGTTTTCATTTTTACAACTTGAAATACCTATTATATAATCCATATTTACATTATAATAAATACATAGTTTATTTAGATGGTGGAGAGGAATAAAAGCTTCGCCAGTTTCCCAGCGATTATAAGTGGATTTACTAACATTTAATATTTTTGCTATATCTCTTTGAGTTAGTTCGCTATTTTCCCTTAATTCTCTTATTTTTTCGAAAATCATATACTACTTCACCTATATATAATTTTCTCATTAAAAAGTATATTCGTAAATTTTGTCCCTTATATGCGACAATTGTGTTATAATGTATAAAGAGAGAAGTGATTTTATGAATTATTTTATAAAAAAGTACTATAAAATATTATCGCAATTAGATAATTATAAAAATGATATTATTAATTTAGACAAAAAGGCTGGAAATAATGTATATAGTAAATATGTTAATGAAATTGATAATCTTTTATTACAAAAATATATTAAATTTGAAAAGCTATTAAGTGAAATAAAAGAAGATTAATTAACCAAATTTTCAAATGTTAAAGGTATATCCGTTTTAAAAGTCATTACTTTGTTAGTAATTGGATTTTTGATTATTAATTTATCAGCATGTAATCCAAAGATATTTGTATATTTAGTGTCATTGCCATATTTGTTGTCACCAACAATAGGATGATTAATACTTTTCATAGCAACACGTATTTGATTTTTCCTACCAGTTTTTATTTCAATTTCTAATAATGAAAAATTTTTATTACTTTTTAAGACCTTGTAATAGGTAATGGCCTGTTTGCCTGTTTTATCATTTGTTGCATACACATAGAAATTATTGTTTTCTTTTAAAAATTGAATAATAGTGTCTTCTTCTTTTCCTATCTCACCATGCACAAGTGCTACATAACCTCGATATTTAGCTAAGGAATCCCAATTATCTTGATATAATTTTTTTATTTTTTCACTTTTAGCAAACATAACAATACCCGATGTTTCTTTATCTAATCTGTGAATTACAAAAACCTTAGCATTTTTATTTAGTGTTTTTAAATAGGTACTTACTATATGGTATAGTGTTTTTTCTTTTTCTTTTAATGTTCCAACTGTTAGCAAATTAGTTGGTTTATTAACGACAATAATATTCTTATCTTCATAAATAATATCTATATTATCATTTAATTTTGAATTAAAGTTAGTAATAGTTATAATATCATTAATTTTTAATCCAAAATTATATTGAGTAATTTTTTTTTGATTAACTAAAATATTGCCATTTGTCAATTTTTTTTTAGCTTCTTTATGGGTATATTTTAAGTTATTTATTAAGTAGTCCATTAAAATATATTCTTTATTAATTACATAATCTTGCACTATAATCACATCCAAACTAATCATACACTATAATTTTAATTTTTTAAATATTTTTAATAAATTTTCTTGAACTGACGCATAATAATATGTATAATGAAGCTGAAAGGAATGATAATATTGAATGAATTATATCAAAAGTATGCTAGGGTTTTGTTGGAAAAAGGTGTTAATTTACAAAAAAATCAACCTCTTTTAATCTCAGCGCCAATTGAAGCGGTTGATTTTGTTAGAGTTTTAACACAAACTGCGTGTGAGATGGGGACACAAGATATTTATTTTGATTGGCTGGATGCTTATTTACAACATAGCTTATTAAAAAATTGGGAAATTGATAAGCTAAATGAAACAACTTTTTATAATAAAGAAATTTATGATCAATATGCCAAAAAAGATGCGGCTTTTTTAATGCTTTATGCCGATGATTCTGATTTAATGCAAGATATTGATAAAGAAAAATTGTCAAGTACTGCTAAAATGTCGAGATCTAGTCGACCATTATATAAACAAAGACAATTGAATGCTGAAATTGGATGGTGTATAGCTAGTGTTGCTACCCAAATTTGGGCTAATAAAATTTTTCCAAACGATGATAAGGCTTTAGAAAAATTATGGAATACTATTTTTAAATGCTGTTTAATTGATACAAAAGATCCAATTGATAGTTGGAATCAGAAATTAAAAAAATTAGAAGAAAGATGTTCTATTTTAAATAATTTAAATTTACAAAGTTTACATTATAAGAATAGTTTAGGAACGGATCTGAATATAAAATTATTGAAAAATCATCTTTGGTGTAGTGGTTTTGAAAAATTACAAGATGGTCGTGATTATATTGCGAATATTCCAACAGAAGAAATATTTACTTCTCCTGATAAATTTGGAACAAATGGGATTGTTTATTCATCTAAACCACTTGTTTATAATGGTGGGGTAATTGATGATTTACAATTAGTTTTTAAGGATGGTAAAGTAATAGAGGCTGTTTCTAAATCAAATCAGACTTTGCTAGATAATATTATTAATTCATTCCCTAATATGGATTATTTAGGTGAGGTAGCACTTGTTGATTATGATTCACTAATATCTAATTCAAATCTTATTTTTTATGAAACATTATATGATGAAAATGCTGCTTGTCATTTAGCATTGGGTAAAGGTTTCCCAACTTGTGTTTTAAATGGAACAAATTTGTCTGATAATGAAAAAGAATCATTAGGATTAAATGATTCTAAAGGACATGTTGATTTTATGATTGGAACTAGCGATTTAACTATTACTGGAAAAACAATTGATAATGAAGAGGTAACTATTTTTGAAAATGGTAATTTTAATAAGCAACTTATAAAAACTAGGTAATCCTAGTTTTTCTTTAAATATTCTTCAAGTGTTAATTTTTTTGTATGGACTTCTTTCGCATATCCACCAATATATCTATAATGCCATGGCTCATATTTAAAACCTGTTATATGTTCTTTACCTTTAGGATATCTTAAAATGAATCCATATTTATAAGAATTATCATTCATCCATATAAATTCTTTGGTTTTTTCAAATTCATTATAATCACCAATAGAACCTCTAACATCAATAGCAAGACCTGTTTGGTGCTCGGAATGCCCAGGTCTAGCTGAACAATTATCGGCGTAAATATTCCCGTATTCTTTTACATAGTTATTATATAATTTTTCTTGATAATAATAATCGCGGTATGTTGATTCAGCTTTTATATCATAACCTAATTTTTTAGCGCTTTCACATAATTTTTCAAAAGCTTCTTTCGCTTCACTTCTTAATAATTTTTTACCAACTGCATAATTTAAATTAATTACTTCTAAATTATTAGGAATAAATCCTTCATATAATTTATTATTTTTATTAACCAATACTAATAAATCATCAGGATTTTCAATTACCGAAATATTTTCATAGAAATCATTATTCAATATAACCACCATTACATTTTATGAATTCAATTTTTATTATATAACTTAATGTAAATAATTTATAATCTAATGTAAATCTTATAGTCTTTTCTAAATAAATTTGATATTATAAAAATGGTGGTAATAATGGATGAATTTGATTTATTATGTAACTTTGATGATTTCTATTTAAGCATAAAAGATATAATTATCGATGAAATCTTAAAA
Organism: Bacilli bacterium; assembly: GCA_022795155.1. Lineage (GTDB taxonomy): Bacteria > Bacillota_I > Bacilli_A > RF39 > UBA660 > CAJLIR01. The sequence goes on from JAAWGF010000016.1 coordinate 12,519, forward strand.
TATCACGATATTGAAGAACAAGAGCGGATTAAGGAAAAATTTAATAAAGCTCTAATATTATTTTATGATGAAGATAAAGAAAAAAAGCTTATTTAGATGGTTTAATTGACAATAAAGATGTTAAATTAATAAAAAAATTATTTGATAAGTTTAATATTAAATATAATGACGACAACTTTAAAAGTAAAAGAAATGATTTATATATGTTTAGTATTATAAGTTCACTACCATTTGATGTTATTTTTGATAGTGGGTATAAATTAAGAAATCATTTAACGGAAAAAATTGTTAAAGATTTATATTTAGAACTAGGTTTTAAATTAGAAGATAATGAGGATGTATTAACTAAGATAAGAACTGATAAAGAATTGTATTCGTATTTTAAAGCAATGAATAATTATCGACTAACATTGGTTGATGAATTTAATAACTATAAAAACTATATTTATACAAGATATAATAGATTTTATCACAATCAAGAGAGTCTAGCTAAAAGAGAAGAAGAAACAAGCATTAATTTATATAAAGAGTTTATTAAATTTTTATTAGATAATAATTTAGTTAATAATAGAGATAAAGAAAAATTAAAGGGAAATGGAATTGATGGTATAAAAAGTTATTTAGATTTATTTTGTTTAGATCTATTTGAAAATAAAATATATAGTGATTTTTCATTTAAAGTAGGTGGAATTGATTTTCTTAAAGAAAATAAATATGATAAAAATTTGGAAAAAACAAAAAAATATCTTTTTGATGATTGTGGTATCTCTAAAGACAATCTAGATGAAAAAATAGATATGGTTTTAGATTGTCGAGAATCATTGCGTAATAAATATTTAATAGCCACTCTTGGAGAATTACCTGAAATAAAAAAATATTAAAAAATGTATATGATTTTATGAATCAAAAGAATTTTATGATAGAACCAGATTTATTCGCAAATGCCTTTTTATTGAAAAATTTAATTTTAGATGATAGTGAAAAGTTGTATGGAAGTAATCATGCTAAAAATAAAGTAGGATGCTGGAGTAATGATAATAAATATGTAATAAAGATTTTAAAAGTTGCACCTTTAGATAGTTTTAATTTTGATAGCGATTATATTGAAATACTAATTCACGAGATGATTCATATTAGTGATAATGCTCGCAATATAGGTATATTAGACGAAATATTAGTGGAAAAATTGGCTTGGAAAATATATAATTCAATAATTGAAAGAATATTAGCTAAATACCCATATTTAAAACTTGACGCTTTAAAAAACATTCCTGCTTATAATAAATTATCCTCTTTAGTAGGTGACTTTGTTGATGAAAATTTTGATATATTATTAAAAGGAAAAGAAAGCGGAAATATAGAATACTTTTATGAAAAATTTGGTAAAGATAATTTTGATGCATTTACAAATTATATAAATGAAAAATATGAATTAATGTGTCAATATAATTTATCTAGTGAGCAGTTATTAGAACAAAAAGATAATATTGATGAAATAAAAGATAATATGAGAAATTATTTAACTAATAATAATCATAAACATAAATAAAAATGTCTTCATATTATTTAGTTTTTAGCACATATAGTATTTATTTGTGCTTTTTTTTGACTAAAACTATATTCTAAACTATATTATAACAATTCAAGCATAAAAAAAGCCGTTTAATGTAATTTTATGATAAATTAAAATAATAAATATATTAGATATATATTTATTATATAAAATTATATATTTTCTTTTTTATGTATTTTAGAGTGACAAGTGTTATGAGACGATTTAACATTTTGAAATATAATATACTGTAAAAAGGAAAAGGAGTTGATGTTTATTAATACAAATAAACAAATAATTAGTGGAAAGAACGAAATTAGCTTAAATAAAATACAAAAAAATTCACTTTGTGAATTAAAAATTGAAATTAGTTCTGACACAATTATACCAAAAAATGAAGAACTCATTATTTATGTTGATAATGCTAGTTCTAAAAATCAAACTTTAAATAGAAAGGAGTATATTGTTAATTTAGATGATTATTCGAAATCATTTGATAAAGTTGGTGATGAAATCACATTAAATATTTCCAATGAGAAAAGGTTGGCTACACCTTTCATGGATAAAGTAAAAGATGTAAACCAAACCTTAGACGAAAATAGGAATATAGCATCATCAAATTTAGGTATCGAACTATTTGATGATACATCTTATATATATACAAATTATGAAAATGCGATTATAACATTAGCCTATATTGATGATGAAAATATCATTAATCCTCTTAATGAAGAAGCTACACTACAAGTAAGTTCTGATTTTTCATTAGATGACATTTATTTTAAGGATGCTTTTACGAAATCAGGCGATAAACTTAATCTAGAAGTTAATAATGCCAATATTGATTGTCTATTGTCAAGAAATAATAAATTTAGTCTTGATAGTAATGGTAATTTAGTTGTTAATAGTATTACAACTAATAGTGGTAATAACCAATTAACGAAGCAAGATATTTGTAATTTTATCTATCCAATTGGCAGTATTTATATGTCGCAAAATAATACTAGTCCAGCTACTTTATTTGGTGGTACTTGGTCAAGAATTAATGGCTACTATTTATATGCTGGAACAGGTGGGACAACAGCTGGAAGTAATACATCAGGGGTAGCTAGTGGCAATACTGGTAGTACGACTCTAACAATAAACCAAATACCAGCTCATGAACATGATGTTGCGATTGGTTGGTCATCATCGGGAGTTAATAATAATGAAAGACATATTTTCTCAGATAATACAGGTTTTTATGGAGATGCTCAATTTATGCGTGCAAGATCAACTGGTGGAGGCCAAGGGCATACGCATACATTAAATAATCATACGCATACTGTTACGCCATTAAGATATGAAGTATATGCATGGCGTAGAACCGCATAAATTATTTCTTTTTAAAATTACTTTGACAAAACTTAATTTAAAAGGAGAGGATAATTATGCGTGAAATTGAGTTAGTGAATAAAAGAAAAAAAAGAGAAAAACATTTTCTAAAAGAAAATGGGGAAATTGTTGCTAAAGTATATGATCAAGATATTCATTATTTAAAAAATGGAAAGTATGAAGAAATTGATAATACATTAATCGAAAATAATAATTATTTTGTCAATAAAAGCAATAATTTTAAAGTTAAATTTAATAAAATATTAGATGATCGTCTAATGATAATTGAAGATAATGATTATTATTTAAATTTAAAATTAATGAATGTTGGTAATTATGAGTTAAGTAGTAATCAAAATGTTATCAAATATTTAAATATTTATAATAACATTGATTTAGAATATAATATTTTTTCTAATAAAATAAAAGAAAATATTATTTTAAACAATAAATTAGCTAATATAGAAGATTTTATCTTTCTAATTGATACTAATTTAGAACTTAAAAAAAATAGTGATGGAAGTATTAGTGTAAAAAAAAATGAAAATACTATCTTTACATTTGATGTTCCTTATATGATAGATGGAAATAAAAATGTCAATAATAATATCCATTACAATTTAGAATTAAAAAATAATCAATATATATTAAAATTATTGGTTGATAAAGAATGGATAAGTGATGAAAATCGTGTATATCCAATTTATATCGATCCAACAATTATAAACTATGGAAACAATAATAGTGTCTATGACACATATATATATCCAAATGATACTAATGTAAATAGAAATGGTCGTGATTATTTAAAAGTCGGTGTTGAAAGAATTAATAATCAAGACATCATTAATCGCTCATTAATCAAATTTGAATTACCGACAATTGGAACAGGTAGTCAGGTTATTAGAGCTGATTTATCTTTAAGAGGTTACCCTGATTATACGCACACTTTTGATACAGATTTTGTCAACATATATAGAGTAACTGAAGATTGGGATGAGGCATCAGCAAATTGGGATACGATGAATTCTAAATTTGATTCTAGAGTTGAGGGAACATTTCAAAGTAGCCGTTTTTATTCTAGAGAACCCGACGGAAGTTTTTCTTTAGCCCTATGTGGTGCGGAAATAACAAATTTGGTTCGTAAGTGGTATGCTGATACACCAAACTATGGTATTATGCTAAAATTGAATAAAGAAGTTTATCGAACCGATGCGTTTCCAATGTTCTTCTCTAAAGATAATCAAGTAACAGGTGGAAATCCAAAACCACTTTTGAAGATTACTTACCGTAATCAAAATGGGTTAGAAGACTATATGTATTACCAAAATCATAGTCTAACAGCAGGCACTATTTATCATAATAATTATAATGGCAATCTAACAGGGATATTTAATATTGGACAAACTATAGGTGGTAGTCTACCCGTATCTTTAAACCTCGTTTATAATACTAATGATGTAGTTTTAAATAGTAACTTAGGTTATGGCCTAGGATATCGTTTAAATTTATCTCAAACAATTAAAGAAACTACAATTGATAATCGGGCATATTTAGAATACGTTGATAGTGATGGTACTATTCATTATTTCTTAAATCAAAAAACAAAATATGATGAAAACAGTGGCTTTGTAACAACTGAATACGAAAATACTTTTTTTGATGAAGACGGACTGGATCTTCGCATTGAAAAAAGTAATAATCAATATCTTTTAATTGATAAAGATGGTAATAAGATGAAATTTACAATTAAAAATGATATTGGATACTTAAGCGAAATTATTAAAACAGATAATAGTAAAAATACTATTAATTATGACGCTAATAACCGTATAAGCAAAATTATCGATGCTGATAATGCAGTTATAAATGTTACTTATAATCAAAATTCGATTGTAATTATTAGTCCTGAACAAACAGTAACTTTAAACTATAATAATAATAACTTAACAAGTATAGTTAATTTAGTGGGTACAACAACATTTACAAATACTAATAATTTAATATCAAGTGTAACTGATATAAGCGGTAAAAAAATAGGATATGAATATTATTCACAATCACCTTATCGTTTAAAAAAAGTATCGGAATATGGTATAAATGGTACATTAGGTAGTTTTCATAATATTGAATATGGCTTTAATGCTACAACTTTTACAGACTCTAAAGGGAAAATAAAAACAATAACATTTAATAATTATGGAAATCCTGTTTCGATTAGTAATCTAAAAAGTAATAGTGATATAAGTAATGCTTATGGTATGTCGCTAAAATATGGTGAAACTTTTAACGGTTATACTAAATATACGAACAAATTATTAAATAATGAGATACCTTTAAAATATGTTAAAAATTATTTAAATGATAGTAGTTTTGAAAATGGTAATCTTAATTTTATTGGCAATAATAATGCTAGTTTAACCATTACAACTGATAGTGAAAACTGTTATAATAGTGGTTTTAAAAGTTTACATATAAATGCTAAGGCCAATAATGCTACGATTTATAAAAATGTTAGTGTTAAAAAAGGCAACTATTATACTTTTAGTGCTTATTTAAAAACAGGTGCCAACCCCATTTCTTTAGCTATAAGTTATATTAATAAAAATGGTGAAATGATTCAAAATACTAGCGATGAAATTTTAAATAATAATGAATTTGAACGCGGTGATGTTACTATTTTTTACCCCTCAACAGCTACTAGCGATTTAAAAATATCACTTATTTGTAGTAAAACTGGAGATTATTATGTTGATGATATTCAATTAGAAGTAGGTGAAGTTGCTAATAACTATAATATTTTGGAAAATTCGGATTTTTCTAAAGGTTTAAGCGATTGGAATTTAAGTGTTTTTGATCGTCAAGTTAATCAAGAGATTGAAACAGCTAGTACTTTCCAGGTTGTTGATATTAATAATAATCAAAAAGCTTTAAAAGTTAATATGAACCCAGCTTACAATACAAGTTTTGATCAATTTTTCAATATAAAAGGTAAAGCCGGAGATACTTATACTCTTTCATTTTGGTATAAAAATGAGGGCTTAATTGGGATAGAGGATTTAGGTGCTCCAACCCAAAATAATGTTATCTTTAATTTTATGCCAGTTAATGAAATTGCAACAGATACAATTTATAATAAAACTTTTAATCCAAACGAAAAAGAATGGCAATATTTTTCATATAGTTTTACGGCTCTTTGGGATTTCAAAGAAATTCGTATGAGCTTTATTCAAGGATTAAATGCTAATGCTTTCTATATTACCAATTTAAATCTATTTAAAGATGTTCGTAGTGTTGCTTATGAATATGATGATAATGGAAACGTTATATTTGCTAAAAATTTAAATAATAATGTCGATAAATTTAATTATGATAAAAATAATCAATTAATTAAAATGACTAATCCTAAAGGAAGAGATTTTAAATTTGAATATGACAATACTGTTACCAATCGTGTTTTAAAAGGTATTTCTAGTACTGGTGTTTCGAATGAATATATATATGATTCGAAAGGTAATCCAATTATAACAAGAATTACCAACCGTGGAATAGGTGATATTAAAGAAAATACTTTATATAAAATAAGACTTAAAGGTACAGACAAAGATTTAAGATTAATTAAAGATTCTATTTCTTTAAACGATGACGATTGTGGACACCATAAATGGCTATTAGAAAAAATTACAATTGATAATACAGATTATTATCGAATTAAACATTCAATAATTACAAAAAAATATTTATCAGCTAATGAAAATAATTTAATAACATCAGAAATTAAAAATGATAATGCTTTATTTACTTTAAGTAAAAATGAAAATGGTAGTTACTATATTAAAAATAAAGTAACTAATACTTATATTAATTATAATGGTACTAATTTAATATTATCAAATTTAACAGATAATACTAGTAATTTTGAATTTTATTTTGAATCACTTACTGATAGTTACTTTATTGAAAATAGTGCCTCATATACTGAAAGTGGTAAATTTGTATCAAAAACAATTGATACTAATTTTAATGAAACACTTTATGATATTGATGAGACAACTGGGTTAACTAATTCCGTTACAAACGCTTCAGATGTAACAACTTATTATACCTATAATGATTCAAAACAAATTACAAATGTAGCAGTAGAGAATAGAAGTGTTAATTATGAATATAATGCTAATAATTTATTATCCAAAATAAGTCAAGATGGTCGTATTTATCAAATTACTTATGATGAATTTTTAAATATGAAAAAAATTAATATTGGCAATAACACTTTAATAACAAATAATTATGAAAATAATAATGGTAATTTATTATCATCTACTTATGGTAATAATCAAACGATAAGTTATGATTATGATGAATTTAATCGTGTTAAAAAATTTACGAAAATGGATGATGCATATAACTATAAATATAATAATAATGGTGATTTAATAAAAATAATATCTAACGATAATATTATTAAATATACCTATGATGTAGCTAAAAGATTATATGAATATAGTATTGATAAATTTAAAATTAGATATGGTTATGATATTAATGATAATATTGTAAATAAGAAATATAAATTAGATAATATTGAACATAATATTCAAAATACTTTAAATAGTGATGATGAAATAACGAAAATTAATTTAGATAATACAACCATAAATTATAATTACGATTTATTAGGAAGATTAAGTAATAGTAATATTAATAATAATTTTAACACTAATTATGAATATGTAACTAATGGTAAAAGAACATCCTTAATTTTAAAAAGTATTAGTAATAATAATGATAAATATTCTTATAAATATGATAAATTAAATAATATTACTCATATATATCGTAATGATACATTAGAAAATAAATATTATTATGATAACTATAATGAACTTATTAGTGAAGAAGACTATGAAAAAAATGAAAAAATAGTTTATGACTATGATACATTAGGAAACTTTAAAACAATTAAAAAATATGATTTAAATGATAATTTATTAGAAACAAATGTTTATCAATATAATAATTTAAATTGGAAAGACCAACTAACAAAATATAATAATGAAGAAATAACTTATGATGAAATAGGTAATCCATTAACAATCGGAAATATTAATTTAAGTTGGATAAATGGTCGAAGTTTAAATAGTTATGAAGATTCGAATAATAGTATTACTTATAAATATAATAAAGATGGTATTAGAACAAGAAAAATTGTAAACAATATAGAAACAAATTATTATTTAGAAGGAACAAATATAGTTTTTGAACAAACAGGTAATAATACTTTATATTTTATGCGAGATAATACTAATGATTTAATTGGTTTTAAATATAATGATAATATTTATTATTATATTAAAAATTCCCAAAATGATATTATTGGTATATTAGATAGTAATTATAATATTGTAGCTAAATATAAATATAATTCATGGGGAGTAAATACAAAAATTACTGATAATTTAGGTAATGATGTACAAAATAATTTAAATCATATAGCAAATATTAATCCATTTAGATATAGAAGTTATTATTATGATTCAGAAACCAAATTATATTATTTAAATAGTAGATATTATAATCCTTTATGGGGTAGGTTTTTGAATAGTGATGGAACAATAGGTGAGAATCAAGATATTTTAGGTTACAATTTATATGCTTATTGTAGTAACAATCCGATTACTAGGAAAGATATAGGCGGATATGCATGGTATAATGATGCTTGGAATTTTGCAAAGAAATTAGCTAATAATATAATTAATACTACTAAAAATGTTGTAAATAATGTTACTAAGTTTGTTAGTAATGCAATTAAAGCAACCACAAATGCTATATCTAATACAGTTGAAAGTATTAAGAAATCTATTTCTGATTTTGGTAAAGCTGCAGTTGATAATTTTGTTGTTGAAGGTGGTTGTGGTAAAGGTTTGAGTGCATCAATTGGAAATGAAGAAGCCATTATTGATTTGGGTTGGTACCAAGATGTTACATATGGTATAGAGGATAAGCAAATATATTCCAATATAACTATTGATAAGAGTAGTCAAGTTTTTGGTTTTGGGGTATCACAAACATATATACATCCATATCCATATCCAAGTGATTTTACACATTGGAAAAGTGATCCATTTAATGCTCAATATATAATGAATAGTAAATATTTAACATTTTCTGGCAATAGCTATGGAACTAATAAATTAAATTTTACATCTAATAGTTTATTTATTGGTTTATCTGGTGACTTACATATTGGGTATGGGTGCCATTATAAGATAGGATGGGATATAAAATGAGAAAAAGAATTTTAGCAATGATTATTGATTATTTTATTTTACTTTTATTTTTAGAGATTATTATATATTTATATTCTTATTTTAATAATATAGATCCACTTTTTTTACATAATGATATTGAGATAGTGATTGCCTTATTAATGTTAACACTAAAGGATTTAATTTTTAAAAATAAAAGTATAGGGAAAAAGATAATGGGGATTGAAGTTAGATATAACGATAATAAAATTCCCTCTTTTCCAATTCTTATATTACGAAATATAACTGTAATAATTTGGCCAATTGAATGTTTATTAATATTATTAAAAAAGAATAGAATAGGAGATATTATTTTTAAAACAAAAATTGTCTTAACAGATAATGTAAATAATATAAGCAATTAAAATTAAAAGTATAATAGAATATATATAAATAAAGGAGAAAAGTAATGATAAAAAAAAGAATAGTGGCATTTTTTATAGATTTTTTGATAGCTATAATTTTATCTTCAATATTAATAATTATTTTAGCTTTATATTTTGATGTAACTAATTTTAATATAACAATTAAATACTATGTTTATGTAAATAAGTTTTTACTATTTAAGGATTTAGTGCTTAAAAATAAAAGTATAGGAAAAAAAATAATGCATTTAGAAATTAGATATAAAAATGATAAAATTCCTTCAATTATAGTTATTTTAATACGGGATTGGATTTTAACATGTACTTGGATTATAGATTGGTTACTAATAATTTTAAGGAAAGCAACAATTGGTGATATAATTTGTAATACTAAAGTTGTTGAGCAGTTTAATTAATATTACATGACATAACAATTGGAAATTCATAATTAAAATGTTACAATTTAAATGTAATAAAGTTGATATAAGAACAAATAAGATAATAAATAATAGGAAATTAAAAAATTAATAATAAATATATATAAAAGATATTAAATAATGTTTTGTAATAGTGAATGGAGTTTGATTTATGAAAATAGAATATAACTTTGATAAAAATCTTTTTAAAACCCTTAATCTTGCAATGGGAATTGCTGTAAGAAAAAATTATATAAAAAAACATCCAGAAAAGAAGTTTAGAAGTTTTATTAAGCATTGTTTATATATGTTAATGCAGATAATCGTTATTGCTTTATTATTGTTTATCGCATACTTTGTCACCTACTGATAAAATGTTAAAAATACTTAGTATTACAGTTGGATGTTTAGTAGGATTACTATTCCTTTATTATAGCTACTTTTTTAGTGCATATTTATCGGCAAAAAAATTAAGAAAGGAAAATTAGTAATCAATAAAATAGGAGTATATGATACTAGCATCTATAATAGAACTTTTGGTTTTGGATGGAATAATATAGATTTGATTGTAATTGATAATAATAAAATTGTAATATCTACAAAGAAGATGTTTTTGTATGCTAATATAAATGATAAGGATAAAGTTATTAAAACAATAAAAAAATATAATAGTAATGTACAAATGATTATTAGATAATATTTTTAATTTATAATTTTTGCAGGAGGTTATTATGCTAGGAATAAAATTTAAAATACCAAATGTTTGGGGAACAGTATTGAACGATATTTTAGATGGAATTGAAACAGAAGATTTAATTTTTAAAACTGATTTCGAAGAAGTTCATTTAGGGACTAGTGAATTTTTATTTAATAAGGATATTTATACTGGATTAGAATTTAGTGAATTAATAAAAACTAAAAAATATTATCCTATATTTTTAAATTTAAAATTATATGATAAAAATACTAATTATGATGATAATATAAAAAATTACGATGATTTTTTAAATAGTAATTGTAAGTTAATATTAATTATTACTGATTGTGAATATGTAGAAATTTATTCTAAAGATATTAAATATTTAAATAAGATAAAAGAAAACGCTATTAAATATAATTTCTCAAATATTGTTGATATAAATAAAAAAGCAGATATTAAATTTTTTTAGAACTAAAGGTAAGATTATAATATGGTAGTTCAAGGAGAAATAGTAATAATGCAATTTTTCAATTATTATTAACTAATGTAAACAATTTAATTTTTATTAAAATAGTCACTACCTATTTTTTTCATAAATATATATAGTTAAATTCGGAAGTAGGTGACATATGAATGATAAAAATAATGAACATTTATATAAAGGACTGTTATTATGCATTCCACTTGTTATAATTTTGATTTTATTAATTGGGTTAATCATTTTAATTTTTAGTTTATTTTAACTAAAATAATTTATATATCAATATTCATAAAATAGTTAATAAATATTTTATTATGTTATACTTGAAAGAATATTAAATAATTGTTATAATTTATATAGGAAGTAAATAGTTTGTTAACTAAAATGTAGTAAGTAGTTTATAATTTTTCATAATCAATGGAGGTAAAGTCGTGAAAAGAAATATTGTAAGTATTTTATTATTACTATTTATATTAATACCATTTAAAGTTAAAGCCATTTCTATACAGGAAGCAAAGATTAATGGCCCTGAAGAGGTAAAAATAGGTGAAGAGATTGTCTTAACATTCAATATAAATTTTGCCAATCATAATGCACAAAATACTAATGAATTAGGGCTTATGTTAGTTACTTATGAATTACTATTTGACGATGAAGATTTAATTGTAACTAGTGTTACTTCTAGTGATTGGGACTCAGAGGTTTATCAAGAAGAAGGCAAATATTATATTATAAGTCAAATTGCTGATAATCCAACTTCACAAAATAAGTGTTCCGATTATATTTTGCATTGCGGTAATTATGAAGTAAACGTTAAATTTTTTGCTAAAAATACGGAAAGTAGTGTCACTAATGTGGGCGTTAAAGATGTTGAAGCCGGTTTATTGATTGTTCCAAATCCTGGGGAAGAGTATAATTTTGAAAATCCAAGTCTTATAACTGGTAGTGTTTATGATGTTAAAACAATTAAAATAAACAAAACAGAAAACCAAGTTGTTAAAGAACCCGAAAATATTGTAAGTGATAATAAACCTGTTAATAAGCAACCAGAGGTAGTAACACCTAATAATCCTGATCCTCAAGTAGAAAAATCTAGTAATAACTATTTAAGTGCTTTAACAATAGAAGGATACGAAATTGACTTTAATAAGCAAAAATATAATTATAATATAAAAATTGATGATAATGTCAATACACTTGATGTAAAATTAGAATTAGAAGATAGCAAAGCTAGTTATATTGTAACAGGTGCTGATGATTTAGAAAAAAATAATTATAAAGTAAAAATTGAAGTAACTGCTGAAAATGGTGAAAAAGTTATCTATACTATTAATGCAAAAAGATCTAAAGTAGAGGAGGATGTTACTAATAAAAAAGAATCTTTTCATCTAGATAAAAAATATATTATTTTTGGTTGTATAGGCTTAGGAATTATATTAATTATTATAACTATTGCTGTAATTATAAATAAAATAAATGATAGAAAATTAAATAAAGCTTTAGATGAGTTAGATAAAATGTAGAAATAAAGTGGTATTGTTATACGCTTTATTTTACACTCTTAAAAAAACATAAAAATTTAAAGTATTTTTATGTTTTTTATATTCAAAAAATTATTAGAATGATTACTATAATTAAGTTAATTATTTTTTAATTCTTATATATTTTGTCTCTTTAATCTCACCAATTAGATTTTTTTCATTTTTAATTTCACAAATTTCTATAACATTTTGTTCAATCAGAGTATTTACGCGAGCACTAAAAAATATATCTGCGTAGAATCCACAAACCCTTTCTTTCATACATTCACCAATTAAGGACCAATATTTTATTTTCTCGTATTTACTTAATATTTTTAATATTTCTGTATCTAAATAAGTAAAAGGTACAGAAATAATTGTATTTTTTTCAATAATCCTTAAATCACTATTTTCATTTACTAACAAATTCCATTTTTTATTATATTCTTTCATTTCATCTAATGTAAGATATATTGTTTTTGATACTAAAGCAGGAACTTCATTTTCGTTGTATGAACCAAGCGAAAAATGATTCAAATCCATAACATCACATATAGAGATTTCTATTTTCTTTTCATAAAACCAAGAAATAAGAAAATATAAATTACAAACGCTTTCATTATCTAAAGAAGAATACCAAATACGCACTTTTTGTGAATCACTAGTTTTTAATTTATTTATTTGTTCATCAATAGCGATAGTTATATTATCAACCGCTTTATATTCTTGATTTAATAAATTTTTAATATTACCATAACTTGATAAAAGACAAAATGAAATTACATTTTGAAATCCAGCTCTTTCTAATAATAATTTTTCACTTTCACTAATTGTAATTTCTAACATATTTTTTTCTCCAAACTTATTATTACTAAATATTTTTTATAATTGTATTATATCATACGGCAGACTATGTATACAATTTAGTTTTTATAATTATTAATAATTTCTAAAGTTAAATAATTTTATATATCATATCTTGACATATTTTTCATAATCTTTATTAGAGGTGAATTATGAAAAAAATAATAAGTATTATAATATGTTTATGTATGTTTTTACCAATAAAAATAAATGCCGAAGAAATACAATTGGCTCAAAATGCAGGGAGTGCGATTTTAATTGAATTTGAAACTGGCGAAATCATCTTTGAGAAAAATGCTCATGAAAAATTACACCCTGCTTCTATGACCAAAATCATGTCGATGCTAATCATTATGGAACATATTGATAAAGGCTTAATTAGTTGGGACGATATTGTAACTGTAAGTGCGAATGCCTCGGGTATGGGTGGTTCACAAATATTACTTGAAACAAATGAAAAAATGGCTGTAAGAGATTTATTTAAGGGAATTGCTGTTGCTAGTGGTAATGATGCGGTAGTAGCAATGGCTGAATACATTGCTGGAACAGAAGATGCTTTCGTTACAATGATGAATGATAAAGTTAAAGAATTAGGCTTAACGGATACTAACTTTAAAAATGTTCATGGACTAGATGACGCTAATCATTATTCTAGTGCCTATGATATGGCTTATATGGCACGTGAATTAATTAAACATAAATCTGTCTTAGAATATACTTCTATTTATGAAGATTATTTAAGAAAAGGGACTGATAAAGAATTTTGGCTAGTTAATACTAATAAGCTTGTTAGATTTTATGAAGGCGCTGATGGGCTAAAAACAGGTTATACTAGTGAAGCTGGCTATTGTTTAACTGCAACAGCTACTAGAAATAATATGCGTCTTATTGCGGTTGCTATGAATGAGCCAGATAGTAAAACACGAAATGCTGAAATAAGTTCCATGTTAGATTATGGGTTTGCTCAATATTCTACTGAAAAAGTTTTATCAACTGATAGTATTCTAGATAAAGTTTTAGTTGATAAAGGAAAAAAGGAATATGTGGAGATTGTTCCCACTGAAAATATTACTTTTTTAAATAAAAAAACAGAGAATTCTAAAAATGCAACTTATGAAATTAAGTTAAATGAATTAAAAGCTCCACTTAAAAAAGGTGATGTTATTGGTACATTAATTGTTAAATTAGATGACAACGATCAAAGAGAGGTAAATATTACTGTTAAAGAAGATGTTGAAAAATGTAATATATTTGAGTTATTTTTAAGATATTTATGTGATGTCTTAGGTGGAAATATAAAACTTTAAAAATTATCTAAATTAATTTTTTACTAATTTAATATTGAGATAACATAAAATAGTTATCTCTTTTACTTTTATAAAGTTTAATATAATAATATGTAATTATTGAAAAAATTCTTTAAATGCTTATAAGTCTTAATTTATCTTCTTCACACAAAAGAAAAGACTAACAATATTGTTAATCCCTCATAAAATGATAAAGTAAATATATTTTAAAAAAATTATTTTATGATAGATAATAATAATGTTGATAACTCTTGTTCAGTTATATTGACAGTAGTTATATCAAAATTATAATTATTATAGTTAAATAAAGCATGATAATGATTAGTGTCTGTTTTTAAAATTTTTACCTTCGTATTATTTATTTTAGAATCCTCTAGTTTATCTAAATCTATTGTTCCATAACAACTAGGTTTATTTTTCAAAGTTTTTGAAAAGAAAATATCTATTTCTTTATATGCTTGATAATCTGTATTATGATATATTAAATTATATCCAATAAACTCATCATTTATACCATATCTTTTCATTAAACGAGAATTATTTAATGAAGGCAATATTTTAATATCAGCAACAAAACTTTCCTCATTAATAAGTTCTTCGAAAGTTAAATCGATAGCAGATCCAGCTATATCCATACTTGTTGATTCTATATTAACATTATTAATTTTTAAATATACATCGTTTTTTTCATCTACATAATTATCATTTTTTAAAGTATTTTTATTTTGATTATTTAAAAATAAAATTCCACTTATTATAAATATTGAGCAAATTGGCGCTAAAACAAATTTCCATATATGACTTTTATTTTTCATTTTTTTACCTTCTTCTATTTTTTTTATTATTGCATTATAACAATCTTTTGGGTTAATATCTTGTTCAATCACATTATTTAATTTTTCTTTATTAGTCATTACAATTTTCCTCATTTCCAAAATTATCTTGTAATTCTTTCAAAGTTCTATAAATTAAATGTTTTATATATGATTCACTTTTAGACATATGTTTAGAAATTTCTTTAATACTTAATTCTAACTTATAATATAGGTAGAATACTTTTGGAATATCTTGATTTTTTTTACCCTTAATATATTTCCAAATTGTATTCCAATTATCTTCCTTAATAATAATATCGTTTATATCCATACCATCTTCTATTGTATCAATTAATTCTATATTATTATTAGTTGTTTCAAATAAAGAAATTGTTTTGATCTTTTGTAATAGAGTATAGTGTTTTTTGATTTTATTATTTGCAATACCTATAAGATAACTTTTAATATTAATATCTGATAATTCCTTTTTACTCAAAATGTTCCATAATTCTAAATAAGTTTCTTGTATAATATCACTTGTATCATTAATATTATGACATTTAATGATTACATATTTAAGTAAATCCAAATGTGTTTTATCATATATTTTGTTAAATTTATATAGGTTTAATTGACCAGTCATATTTATCACCTACAATATAATAATCCCCATTTTTAATAAAAAAGTTCCATAATTTTAAAAAAAAGCAAATTTTTATAAACTCGCTTTAAAATTATTATTTATACAAAACTAGTATATCATATAAAAAATTATTTTTCTAAATATAATTTAAAAATAACTTTACTTATATAATAAGCTAATGTTATAATAATCCTCCATAAAAGGGGGATTATTATGTTAGTTGATGTAAATCAAAGACAACCAATAGCGGATTGTCAAAAAATTAATATAACAAGTAAGCGAATTGTTGAATTAATTAATAATAATGATTTTTCTTTTAGTATTGAAACACTTCAAAACATTCATATATATTTATTCCATGATATTTATGATTTTGCTGGTCAATTTCGTTTATGTAATTTAACTAAAAAAGAGCCAATTATAAATAATGAAACCGTTATATATGCGGATTATCATGAAATAAAAAATTTGCTAGTTTATGATTTTAGCGTCGAGAAGAAAAAAAACTATCAAAATTTAGCATTAGATAAAAAAGTTAAAAATTTAGCCAAATTTATATCTAATATTTGGCAAATACATCCATTTAGAGATGGGAATACGAGAACAATAGCTGTTTTTATGATTAAATATTTAAGTATGCTTGGTTATGATATAAATAATGATAATTTTAAAGCTAATTTTACCTATTTTAGAAATGCCTTAGTTTTAAGCAATTATTATAATCAAGAAAAACAAATTTCACCAAATTTTGAATATTTAATCGAGTTTTATAATAATTTATTATGTAATAGTAATGATATAGTTGATTTAGAAAATATTAAAAAGAAGAAATTATCTTAATTAATAATTTCTTTTTTTAATACAATTTTTTAACTCTATCAATCGTATAGATACGGCCTTATCTCTATATGATATAATCATCATATAGTTTGGAGGATATAAAAATGAATTAAGAGCGTATTGGAAAGTTTCTAGCTGAATGTCGAAAAAATAAAAATATGACACAACAAGAATTAGCTAGTAGATTAAATGTAACTGGCAAAGCCATAAGTAAATGGGAAAATGGTAGAGGGTTACCAGATCCTAGTTTATTTCAAAATTTATGTAAAATATTGGATATTTCTGTTAATGAACTTTTAGCTGGAGAAAGAGAATCAAATGATGATTCAATTATTGAATATGCAAATTATACTAAAAGAAAAAGTCATCGAAAAATCTTAATTATAAGTTTTATAGCTACTTTAATTTTAGTAATAATTATACTAGCTATTTATTTTATAAATTCTTATAATAAGATTGTTGTATATAGATTATCTGGTAAAAACGATAACTTTATTTATTCAAATGGAATTGTTATAACATCTAATATAAAAAATGTTCTAGTGTTAGGACGAATCGGTATAATAAATGATTTTATTAAGGATTATGACATAACTAAAGTTTGTATTAAAGCGTCAGTCGATAGTTTAATCGCTTGTAGTAATCCTTTTGAAGGCATATTTATAGAAAGTTATGGTTATGATGAAGTTTTTAATAGTAACAAAATTAATAATATTGATAATTGGCATCTTGAAATTACTTATTCAAAAAATAATGCGACTAAAACAGATATAATTCCTATCGAAAATTCTCTTGTTATGCGTAACAACAAACTTATTATTAAAAAATCACCACATATTTAATAAAACTTAACTTTACAAATATTGACATTCAATTATGATAATGCTATGATTACATTAGTAGTATCGTGAAAGTAGGGAAGATGATGGTAAAACGTCGACTTAAAAAAACCGTAAAGATCGGTTTAATTGCTATAACAGGTGTAGCCGTTATTACAACTAGTGTTATTATTGGTGTTAATACGCATAAAAAACATCAAGCATTACTTGCTAGTTATGAGTATAGATTAGAAAATCATGGATATAAGGGAGAAGAGTTAGAATATTTATTAGAACAAGATGATAAAATTAAAGATTTAGCGCTAGAAAAGGAATATAATGATCATTTTGTTGAATTTTTTAAACAAAAATATTTTATTTTAAAAAATCTTGATGCATATTTAGAATATTATCAAAAACATAATAGTGAGTCTTTAGAGCATATTGTAAGTATGGTTAATGTTAAAACTAACTATGATTATTATGATAATGCAAGTGAAACAAAAGTTGATGATGGTAAATTAATGCTTGTTAATAAATATAATTATTTGCCAGAAAATTATAATCCAACGGACATTGTTGATGTTAAAAATTGGTATTGTTATGGCGAAAATAAAATGAAGAATGAGGCTTATCAAAAATTCATTGAAATGTTTGATGCTGCTAAAAGCAGTGACAAAAAACTAATTATTTCATCGGGATACCGAACTTATGAGGAACAAAAAGAAACTTATAATCGTTATGTTGATCGATATGGCGTGAAAAAGGCCGACACCTTAGCTGCGCGACCTGGATATTCCGAATATCAAACAGGTTATACAATTGATATTACGACTAAAGATGCTACCAAAGAAACGTTTGCAGATACAGAAGAGTTTAAATGGTTAGAAGATAATGCTCATAAATATGGTTTTATTTTGAGATATCCTAAAGATAAAAAGGATATTACTGGTTATGATTTTGAGCCATGTAGATATCGCTATGTTGGTATAGAAGCTGCCACAAAAATCCATGAACTAGGTATAACTTTTGATGAGTATTATGCTTATTATGTAGCTAATTAAAAGGTATGATTTTTATTTTTTAGAAATTCTCGGAGCATTTTTGTAAGTGCTCTTTTTTCAATCCGTGAAACATAACTTCGAGAAATACCTAATTCTTTAGCTATCTCTTTTTGAGTAACCTCATCAGTACCAAACAATCCATAACGTTTAATAATAACTTCTTTTTCTCGCTCATTTAAAACATCAAAATATTCTTTTAATAAATCTAAATTTTGTTTATTATGTAAGTCAGTAGCAAAATCAGGCTTAGGTGTTTTTAAAATATCTAATAAAGTTATTTCGTTTCCATCTTTATCAAAACCGACGGATTCATTAATACTAACATTTTTATTATTTTTTTTATCACTTCTAAAATGCATTAATATTTCATTTTCAATGCATCTAGCACAATAGGTAGTTATTCTAGTGCCGTGTTTATATGAGAAACTATCGATACCTTTTATTAAACCAATTGTACCAATACTAATTAAATCGTCAACATCATCACGACGATGCTCATATTTTTTAACAATATGGGCAACTAATCTTAAATTGTGTTCTATAAGTTTATTTCTAGCATTTTCATCACCTAAACGGCACTTTTCAACATAATAATCTTCTTCCTCTTTTGATAATGGATCTGGAAAAACATTATTTGAATAAGCAGCTGTAAATAAATAAAAGTCTTTAAATAATAATTTAAAAAGTTTTTTTAACACATAAATCACATCCCAAATAATTATATGTTTAACAAAAACTTATTTATTTTGTCCATTAATTAAAATTAGATATTTAAAGATAAATGTTTAACTTTTTCTTTATCAAATTCTATTTTCTTATAATTAAAATCAAAGATAAAATTTGGCGTATTACCATAAATATTTTTATTAGTTTCTCTAATCGTTTTTATAATATCTTTTTCTATTAAGGGTTTAATCATTATTTCTAAAATTTCTTTTTTAGATTTTTTTTCATTAAAATTATTATACATATTAGCAAAGTGATTAACATTCTTTTGTCCATTAAATGAAATAATATATTGTAGGGTTTGAATATCAGTATTACTAAGAGAATTATTGTTAGAGGCATTAATACTATCAATAAAATATTCTTTTTCTAATTCTTCAAGTACGCGTTGTTGCATATAATTGATAAAAAAGGTAAGGTTTCGATATTTGATAGCTTCTTCAATTGCAATACAATATTTATTACGATGTAGCATAACACAACGATTAAAAATAATATAAGGATAGGCTTCGTTATTTAATAAGTACCACATACTAGTTGTTCTACTTGTTCGACCATTAATGTCAAAATAGGGGTGGAGATAGACAAAATAAAAGTGAATAATTTGTGATTTAATATAATAATCAGTAAGTAGATTAAAATTGTTATCTTTATTTATAAATGTGAATAAACTATCCATATATTGGTGTAATTTTTGAAAATCAAAACATTCAAAATCAGGTTTATCTAAATAGGGGGAAGTAATCATATTTTTACCATTGCGATAATAATTCCCCATATTTTTTTTATCATCATCACTAATTAGTCCATTTGATAAAATTGTATAAAGGTGTTTTAAACTTTCCTGATTAATAGTTATATTATTTTTTAAAATATACTGATAGCCACGGTATAAATTAATAATTCGTCTTTCTTTTTCCGTTGTAATATTTTTTTTATTATGGATGGTATTACTTATTAATTCAATGTCATCATTATAAGTTTCAATAGCGTTATTAAATTTAACTTCATAAGGAAATAATACTTTTTTTGTAAAAGCTTTACTATGCATATAATTTAAACTATTGACTAGTGTTTCAAGTTCTAGTTTTAAAGGTGTTACTTGATCAGTAAAATAGAAAAAAGGTTTATTATTACTATCTATTAAATCGAGTTTTTTATAATCATACATTTATATCACCACCAAAAATTATTGTTATTTTATCATAAAAATGGGTATTTTACTATAAAAAATATTTTAGTACTTGACAATACCAAGTAGTAGGTATAGAATTATATTGAGGTGAGACATGAATACACAATTTAAAAAGGGTGTCTTAGAACTTATTGTATTACTATCTGTTAGTAAACATGATATGTATGGTTATGAATTAATTATGGAAGTATCGAAAGTTGTCGATGTTAATGATGGAACAATTTATCCATTATTAAAGCGGCTTACTAATGAAAGATATTTTGATACATATTTAGTGGAATCGACAGAGGGACCACCTAGAAAATATTATAAAATAACGGAGCTTGGAATTAAGCAAATGAATGAATTACGAAAAAGTTGGGAATTATTTTCGGAATCAGTAAATAAGTTTATAAAGGAGTGTAATAGTAATGACTAAAAAACAATTTATTAGTGAGTTAGAAAAACGACTAAAAGTATTAAATGAGAGTGAACGAAAAGATATTATAAATGAATATAGCGATATTATTAATGAAAAAGTTAAAAATGGAGAGACAGAAGAACAGGCGGTTTTAGAGTTTGGTAATATTGATTCTTTAGTTAAAGAAATATTAGAATCTTATAAAATAAATCCTGATTATGATAATGGCTTTAGTAAAAAAGCCAAAGAAGTCGCTAGTACAACGGAAGATTTTATTAAAAAAGGCGCCAAAAAATTAGCGGATACCACGACTAATGTTGTTAACGATTTTAAAAATTCAGGTAATACGATAACACTTGAAACCATATTTGAAATAATTCTTAAAGTCTTTGTGTTTTTAATAATCTTATGTGTTCTTAGACTTCCTTTTTATCTATTAAGAAGTTTAGGCAACTCGGTTTTAGGTGGCATATTTGGTTATTTTGATTTTGGTTTAAATATTGTATGGAATATCCTTATGTGGTTAGCTTATATTATATGTTGTGTATTAGTTGGTATTATTTTCTTTAAAAAATATTTTAATAATGGAAAAACAATAACAAATAATATATCAACAATTGATGATGTAAAAAAAAACAATAATATAGATAATAGAGAGTATTCTAATATTGATACCTTATATAGTCACAATAATAACAATGTAATTGAAAAGAAATCAAGTAGTGTTCTATCTATTTTATTAAAAATATTTTTAAT
>JAAWGF010000017.1 GCA_022795155.1 Bacilli bacterium
TGATATTGGTATTTATTTTGTAATCAAAATTGATTATATCTAGTGTTTTAAAATAATACGGTATATGTGTTCCGTAAGAGTAAGTACAGAAGATCAAGCCCGTGATGGTTTTAGTCTTCCAGAACAAAAGGAACGATTAGAGCAATTTTGCAAATTTAAAGGTTATGAGATAGTAGATTGTTACGAAGATGCTGGTATAAGTGCTAAAACAGGCAATTTAAGACCTGAATTTGAAAGACTTAAAGAAGATATTAAAAGTAAGAAAATCAACACCATAGTCGCTTTAAAATTAGATAGAATAACTAGAAGTATCTTTGACTGGGAAAAGTTAATGACATTTTTAGAAGAAAATGATGCCTATTTAGGCTGTGCTAATGATGAGATAAACACTACTAATGCTAATGGTAAAATGATTTCAAGACTTTTAATGAGTGTTAGTCAAAATGAAATTGAAAGAACAAGTGAGAGAACAAAGGTAGGTTTAGCAGGTGCGATTAAGCAAGGACATATACCAAGTCAAGCACCTCTAGGATATAAACACGAAGATAAAAAGTTAGTAATTGACTACTCTACTAAAGATATTGTAGAAAGAATATTTAATTTATATTATGAGGGTAATTCTTATCAAACTATATCTAATCTATTAAATGAAGAAAAGGTATTGGGGAAAACAAACTGGCGAGATTCTTCTATTACTGCCATACTTGAAAATGAAGTTTATAAAGGCGATTTCGTTCATGGTAAAAGAACAAAGCATCCTACTTATTACTTTGATGTTGTAGAACCAATAGTTAGTAAAGAATTATGGGAAGAATGTCAAGTACAAAAGAAAAAGAACTCACGAAGTTATCAAAGAACTTTAACTTATATATATTTACAAAAACTAACTTGTCCTAAATGTGGTCGCTTAATGGGTGGGAAAGCCACTAAAAAGAAAAATGGTAATGTTTATTATTACTACTATTGTACTGACTGCAAAGTTAATTTAAAAGAAAATGTTATAAATGAATATTTTGATAATTTTGTACAGGAGTTAGTAGAATATGATAGTGTTGTTAATCAATTCTTCCTACCAATGATTAAGCAAAAATTTGATGAACCTAAAGAACAACTAGAAAAAGAATTACTAAAGCAAAATGATAAGTTAGAGAGAATTAGAAAGGCATATATTGAAGGTGCATTTGATTTAAAAGTTTATAATGAAGAAAAGAAAATCGTCGAAGATGCTATTACAAAACTAAATGATGAATTAAGTGATACTGCAAGTTGTGAAGAACTTAACTTTACTCCACAAGATATATTATTAAAACGAGATATTGATTATATCAATAGAGTTAAATTAACAGATGAATATAAGAAAAGAACTAAAACTTGGAAAGACTACTCTAGAGAAGAAAAGTCTGACTTAATTATGAGATATGTAGATGAGATAAAACTAAAACAAAAGAATAGTCTAATCTATGTTGATGAAATATTATTTAGAGAAAGCATTTGTAAACCTTGTAATGAACTATTTGATAAAGGTTATATTGATGTTAAAACACCTGCTTTATTTGGTAATCTAGTTGGAGAAATAAGATTAAGTAATTATCTTCCTGAAGAAGAAGTTGGTAAACATATTATGAGATTAAGACAATACTATGATGTTGGTTATGAAGAAGCAACATACTATGTTGAAAATAAAGTTTTCTACTTTAACTTTATAGAAGATGACCGAGCAATAGTAAGAGTATTCCCTCTTGAAGATTATTGTAGAATAGATCCTGATATAAAAATGAAAGAATATAAATATGGTATTATTTATATTCGTGGAAAAGATGAATTTCAAATGCAAGATATAAATTCAGCATTTGATTATATACCTGATGAAACAAATGATAAAGTTATCTATATGAAAGAACCAGTTCCAATAGAAATAGGTGTTAAGCCAGTTGATAAGGAAACAATGAAAAATGATACTTCGTTAGAAGAAGCATAATAACAAACGTGGCACGTTTTGTTGAAACTCTGTTTCAATGAAAGTGGCGATAGTTTGTTACCACGACTTATGTAATTTTATTTTATTACGAAGTTTTAAAACATTATGGAATAAGTCCAAAGGGTCTAGGGAAGCCCTAGCCCACGAGGTAATTTTGATGGTACGTCAAAATACCTAGGGGGTTAAACATTTTGACAAAGCCAAAATATGTTTAAAATAAGGAGTGTGATTTATATATGGACTTTGAATATAAAAAGGAATTTTATAATTTAAAATATGGTAAATGTTATCTTATTGAAGAAAAGGAAAACTTGTATTTAATCTATGCTGATAAGTGCTTTAATCACTACATTGTTTGTACTTATATTGAGCCAAACTCTAATGCAATGATGAATCTAGAGTTCTTCCCTACTTTAGAAGATGCAAGAAAATATTTTAATGAAAAATAAGGGGTTGATAGTTTATGAACGAATTATCTTATTCACTACATTTAAGTAGTGATAAAAATAGAAAACCATCATCAAAAAATATGGCAAAGAATAATGCTTCTGGTAGTACTTCTTTATCAAATAATGCTATTCAAAATGCAAAGCAATTATCAAGAGTTGATAAACACAACTATCGTAAATATGATAATAATAGTAAACTAATAGAAATAATAAAAGGTACTACCTCTCTTTATGAAGATGTTAAAAATCTCTATTTAGAAGAATTTGAAGAATCACGACTTGAATATAATAAGGAGCAAGAAAATAAAGGTAGAAATGATAGAAAAATTACTGATTACTTTAAAAAGATAAGTGATAATACTAAAAACGATCTTGCTTGTGAGATTATTATAGAACTTGGAGATAAGAAATACTGGGACACTAAAGATGATAAATTTAAACATAAAATGACTAATGTCTTTAAAGAACAACTTAATGATTTACAAGAGTTAGTTCCTGATTTTAAAATAGCAAGTGGAATTATTCATTATGATGAAACTAGCCCACATCTTCATATTGTTGGTGTTCCAATAAAATATAAAACTAAAAATGGTATGTCTAAACAAGTTGGTAAAGGTGATGTTTTCACAAGAGATAGTTTACGTACTATTCAAGATAAAATGAGAACTTTATGCATTGCTAGTTTTAATAAAGAATATGGTCTTAACAATATCTTAAAGAAAAAAGAAAAAGGTAGAAATAAAGATATAAATGTTAAAGATATGACTAACTATCAAGCAATGAAAGAAGAACTTAATAAGAATAAGAAAACACTTGAAATTGCCAGTAAAAAGTCTAATGAATTAGATAAAACTACAAATGATATTAAAGATACTATGAATAATCTTAAAAAAGCACCAATAGTTAAAAATACTTACACTATTTCAGAGAGTGTTAGAAATAAGATTATTGAATATGTTGATAAGGTACAAGATACTAACAAAGACTTTAAAAAGACAGAAATGTTATCAATAACCTTAAATAATGTAGATACTGAATTACAAGAAAATAGAGAAAAGATTAAGATACTAACTGAAAACAATAAGGCATTATCACTTAAAGTTGATACTTTATCTAAAAATATTGATAATAAAAACAAGGAAATTAAAGATTTAAAAAGTGATAACAAACACTTACAAGAAATGGTCGATTACTTCAAAAATCTATTTAGTAGATTAGTAAAATTCATCAAAAATAAGATGTTTGGTAAAGATAAAGAACGAGAAGATTATTGGAGAGTTTCAAAAGATATGTACGAACATGGAATATTTAGTGATGATACTATTGAATCAATCAAAGATGACTATGTTTTGAATAAAGAAAATGATAAACATAAAGATAAAGGTCGAGATGACTTTGAATTATAATTTTTTTTTAGCCAGTTTTACAAGTGATGAATTACTTTATAAGTAGTTCTCTTTTTTTGACTTGAGCACTATTAAAATGTCTTAAAAAGTAGTATAATTAGATTATCAAAAGAGATGAATAAATAGTAATTTGATTCAAATAATATTTATGAAATTTCTAAAGGAAAGGTGATTGATAATGGATAAAATAGGAAAATTGATAGAAGAAACTTTAAATATTGATGAAGTAAAATCAAAGTGTACAATTGACTATGACGAGTCCTATAATGAGAGAAGCCAAAAATCTAATTGTTTAGCTCAAATAATTAATTATTGTATTTTATTTAGAAATAATAGCGATATTGTAGATTATATTAATACTGAAAATAAAAAAGATTTTTTAATAAAAAAAATTGCCTCTCTATTAGGTATTAGTAATGAAAATATAAAAGTAAAATTTAGTGAAATATTAAAATTTGCCTATTATAATTTTTTTATAGAAGGATTTATTTTTCATGCAACAAACAGTTTATATGGTAATCAATTAATAACAAATGGCTTTTTTGTAAGAAACAATGAGGAAGAAAAAAACGATATTGAACATGTGAATCAGATTTTGCAAAAATCTGGCAAATTATCTCCGTTTAAATTTATATTTTTTGATTTATCGCATGATTATACTGGTCTATTTTGTAATTCTGATCCTTTATTAATTACAAATTATTGTAGTGGGCCTGAATGGTTTAGACTATTTTGCGGAGAGGCTCCAGTATATCATCAACTTGTTGATTATAAAAAAGAATATGGGTTTCGTAATAAAAATTATGATGATGCTTTAGAATGTATAAAAAATCTGATTGATTATCATAATCTATCAGATAAGGACGCAAAAGAAGTATTAGCCTTTTTTAATAAATATTGGAACAAATTTAAAGATGCAAAACCGATGGTTATTTTAATTCCAACTAAAATGGTTTTTAATGAGGATGCAATGTCAAATGCTATTTCCAATAGTCTAAACGGGTTCAATATTGATCATATTTTTGATATTATTTCTTCGGGTAAATCACTTCTATATAACAATTTTTGTGTAAAAAATGCAATTAATAATACGAGTTTAGACTATTTTTTGCTAGATCAAGTAGTATTATCAAAGAATGAAGAAAATGTTAAGAAAGGTAGTCAAAGTTTATGAATATCTAAATTGTGTAATAAGGTGGCATGCTTTTTTATGCAAAAGATGATAAAATTGACAAAAATCTATTCCAAAATAATAAAAAACATGATATATTATTACTAGCAACGGAAGGTATTTAGTTATTGGAAAAAAGTTGTAGATAACTACGACACTCGCTCCATAGTGAAATCTGCTCGGACTTTTCGAGTATTAGATAAATAACTAATCTAAATTTTGGATTAGTTTTTTTGCATTTACAAAAAGATTAGTAGTATTAATCTAGTATATATCAAATGGAACATAATGAATTAATTAAAAATAAGACGTTTGGTAAAGAGAAAGAACGAGAAAATTGCTGGAAAGTATCTAAGGATATGTGTGAACATGGAATATTTAGCGGAGTATAAAAGATGATTATATTTGAAATAAAGAAAATGAAAAATATAATGATCGATGCCGTGATGACTTTTAATTATAGTTTTCAAGAGTGAGTTATAAAAATTTGAATGTTTTGTATCATAGACTATTAAAATACTCTCAAAAGTAGTATAATATAGATTATAAAAGTTATATACAAATAGTAGGCTGAAAATGAGATGAAGAATTATGAATTTAAAGAAAATAGAAAATTTTATTGATAAACAAAAAGTTAGTTTTATATGTTCTATTGATGATGAAAATTGTCCTAATGTAAAAGCAATGCTAAAACCTAGAAAGAGAATAGGTCTAAAAGAATTTTATTTTTCTACTAATACTTCATCTTTAAGAGTTAATCAATATAAAAATAATCCAAATGCTAGTATTTATTTTTACCACAAAGGATTAATTAAATATGTTGGTGTTATGTTAAAAGGTAAAATGGAAGTCTTAACAGATCAGGAAACAAAAAATATGATTTGGGAAAAGGGAGATACAATTTTTTATAAAAAAGGAGTGACCGATTTAGATTATTGTGTTTTAAAATTTACTTCTACAAGTGGTAGGTATTATTGTGATTTGAAAACAGAAAGTTTTGATATTTAGTGATTATTAAATTATAATTTATAAAGGAGAATGGCATGTCTGAAGAGAAAAATAAAACCTATTCTAAAGTTGCACTAATATATTGGATTCTATATATGATTGGACTTTTAGTAATGGGAATTTTATATAAAAATGGCGTCAATCATTATAATATCTTGCTTTATTGTTATTCTAACTTTTGTTATAAGTGTTATTGTGGGAAAATATTAATTGTCTAGATTAATTAGAGGCAGTTTATATTATTTGTTTTATATATCTTTATTAGAAGAAACGTTATTTAGAGGATTTATACAAAGTTATTTGTTTGGATTAAAATGTAATAAGTATATAATCTTTATAATAGGTACATTACTATTTTCATTAACTTACATTATAGAATCATTCCCTCAATTAATATTTTGCTTTGTATTTCATTTAATGATGTGTTTTAACCTATAAAAGAAAAGATATTACTATTCCCACAGCATTGCATTATGCGATAGATTACCTACAAAGCACTTTATAAATTATAATTTATCTAACTCTCATTTTATGTCCTGTTAATATTCTAATAAATTGTATATAATCCTTTTTGAAATGGGCAAAATAGATAAATCAAGAAAAAATTGGAAAATTCATTGCTGAATTAAGAAAAGAAAATAATATGACACAAGAAGAATTACTAGATATGAGAGATACAATTACTAATTTGATTCAGTATGAAGCTAATAAGCAAATAAAAGATTATAAAAAATTTAATAAGTATAATTTAATTGGTTCTATTACTTTGGTATTAGCATTACTTCATAATGCATTTGGTTATTTGGATTATATTTTTACCCCTAATATAGTAGAATTTGTACAAGGAGCCTTATTTGGAATAAGTATATGTGCAAATATGATTAGTTTATATAATTGAAATCACAGTGTTACATTATGTGAAAAGAAAAAAGAACTTATAAAAAGGTTAAAAAAATAATAGTTAAATTACAATTTATGAGAAAATTACAAAATCAGTAAAATTTACTCCATAAATACTCGAAATGTTGCATATTATTACTAACAGCAGAAGACAATATGTACTCTTTTGTTATTGGTGCATAGTTATAAATATCAATATTCTTTGTTTCATAAAAAAACAACTTATGAATTGTCAAAAGTTCATGAGTTGTTTTATTTAAATTTAATAAATATTATTAACTAATTTAAATCTTTTTTAATTTTTTTACGTAGACATCATTTTTATGGGGCGCAAAAGCATTCATTTTTTCATGCCATTGAATAGCATCTGTTAAGGTATTATTTCCCATTTCGTCTAACACATTGTAATATTCTTCAGGCAAGATATTTTTAGAAGTTCCAAAGAATGCTCTGTGCCCAGTTTGTTGGTGTATCTTTTCTATAGCTATTCTCATTTTTAATTTTATTGGATTAGTAACCTCGACACCATTTTCGCAATAAGTCCAATCTTCCGGCTTGATTTCCTTCCAACCAAATAATTCACAATTATCCTTGGCAAATTTTCCTGTAAAGAAAGTTTTCCTTATTTTCATAATATCTTCAAATGTTAATTCTTTGTTATATTTAAAATACTCAAGTAATGGTGCCAAATTACAAGCATCTTTTATTACTATACTTTCTTCCCCAAGCCCTAAACAAATGTCATCATCAGTAACATTAAGTATAGGATACTCAGGACTTTGATATAATAAATCGCTTGCTAATTTTCTTTCATTTGGAACAAATAGCATACTTCTATAAGAAAAATAACCATTTCGTGGACATAAATTTTTCTGTTATTCAAATATTTATTGACTTTTTTATATTCTTCTATAAATATTTCCATATCTATAGCCGAACCGGGGCCAATGAATAATTCAGTGTTTGGATTGACTGCCGATACAGGGATATTTCTAAAAATAGTAGGTATCCATTTTTCATCAACAAAAGTATGCCCAGCATTAGGCATACAATTAGTTACAGATGCACCAAGGTTAAGTGATTTATCGGTTGCTATTTCACCAATGACTTTGGCTTCACCACAACTTCCAGTTTCGCCATAGATTACTGCTATTACATTTTTAATTATATTATCCCCCTAATTTATGATTAATAATTATTTTAGGTCGTTAATAACCCCAATTTAGGTTTGATGGAATAATCCATTTGACATTTGCCATTTTAAATAGTACTAATGGTATAATTGCCCCACTTCTAGCTCCATCCATCCACTTAGGATTTGATGGCATTAGTTTATATAATTCATCGATTGAAATATCATTAAATACCTTTTCGGTACCTTTAATATAATCTTCTAAACTTAACATATATTTATGAATATTGTCATTAAATAAAGTGTTTTCAATTAAATTAAAGCCTGTTAAAAGTTCAAATCTCTCTTCACCACCTGTGAATATAGCGCAATCATAATCGTTATCTAATTCAAGATTATTTAGATTTTTAGTAACAAAATTTTCCATTTCTTCAATAGTATTAGCACTATATTTCTCATTTACTTTATCGAAATTATTTAATAAATCGGCAACTCCTAAGTTTAAATTCTTTGTATCAGTTATTTTAGTTCCAACAAATGTTACTAGTTCGGTTGTTTTACCACCCATATTTATTATTAATACTTTTTTGTCGTTATAATTATTTTCCATAGCTTTAGCTAAATAATAATTTTCAATACCATGACTAATAATATTAAAATGTAAATCAAATTTATCGTTGAATAATCTAACTAATTCTTGTTTTCTTTCTTGAATTAAATTTCTAAAAATTCCAGTAACGAAAATATGTGTATTATCATATTTTAAATTATATTTTTCCTTAAGTTCTTTAAAATAATTACATAATTCTTTTAAATTACTTTCACTAATGCCTTTTTCAGCATCAAAATCATTTTTAAAATAGATAGAGTGTTCTTCAATTAATTTTAATTCAAATTCAAAGCAATAAACTTTTATTATTGATGAACCAAGATCAATATAGTAATTTTTCATATAATCAACTCCTAAATATTATTTTACTATAAAATTACATATTTTTCGATAGATAAATGTTCTTTTATAGTAAAATGTTATTGTCGATGATATTTTAATATAAAAGCATTTAAAATTTATTAGTCTATTTGTACATATACACAAAAATAATATTAATTTTATAAATAACTATTGACAAAAGAATTAGTTTATTATATTATGGTTGTGGTGGTATGTATGGAAAATATAGATAATAGTATGATAAAAAGAATTGAAGAACAATTTGCTACTCCAAAAGATTTAAATAAACGACAGATTTCCGTATTTTTAAAACCAGAAACTATAGAAGAATTAGATAAATCTATTGAAAAAGTAAAAGAATATTCTGATAAAAAAATAACTAGAAATACTATGATAGAGTTAGCAGTTGGAAATTTAATTGAGTGCATACCTATAGCACTTAAAAATTATGAAGAAAAAAATAAAAGTTTAAAAGAAGAATATGATACAGTTGTTTTTCCTTGCGACGAAACAGGTGTAGCTACTTTTATAAGAACAAAAAGTTGGTTTTATGTAAGAACTGATAAAAATAAAATAGATAATTTAAAGTATATTGCGCTTTATACAGCATATCCAGTTCAGAGTATTACTCATTATGGTGTTATAGATAGATATGAACCTAGAGATTTTAATGGTAAAACAAAATATATTTATTATTTAAAAGGAGAACCAATTGAACTAGCTAAACCTATACCTTTAGGGAATATTAATCCTCAAAGTACTAGATCACCACGATATACAACTTTAAAGAAATTAAAAGCAGCCAAAGAATATGCTGACTTGGCAATTTAAATAAATGAGTGATGAGGAGGTGGGTTAAAATGGAAGTAGTAACTATTCTTTTGGCTTTAATTATTTTACTTTTAGAACTGAAAAAAAGCACTTATTAGTAATAATAAGCACTTAAGCAACTCATATAAAAACTTATATGAGTTTTTCCTTGTGATAAAACATCACAATACTATTATAAAATAAATATACAGTTTGTCAAGGTTATATTATTTTAAGTTTTGTAAAAAACTGAAACTCAAATTTAAATATTTTTGTATTTTAGATAAGTTTATATGATATAATTTATTAGTGAGGTGAAGTTATGAATTTGAAATTATATAATTCATTAACTAGAAAAAAAGAAGATTTTGAATCTATAGTTCCTGACTGTGTTGGAATGTATGTTTGTGGGCCAACTGTTTATGGTATGCCCCATTTAGGGCATGCTAGAAGTTATGTAACATTTGATTGCTTAAGACGTTATTTTGAATATAGTGGTTATAAAGTTAAATATGTTCAAAATATTACGGATGTTGGGCACCTTGTCGGCGATGTTGATGATGGGGAAGATAAAATTCAAAAACAAGCTAGATTAGAACAGATTGATCCTGTTGCCATAGCTTATAAATACGAAAATATTTATTTTGAGGCAATGGATAAATTAAATGTTAAAAGACCAACAATAAGTTGTCGTGCGACAGGTCATATTATTGAAATAATTGATATGATTCAAAAGTTATTAGATAAAGGATATGCTTATAAAACAGAGCAAGGTAATGTTTATTTTGATATTCATAAATTTAAAAATTATGGTATTATGTCAGGTCGAAGTTTAGATGAGACATTATCAGGGCAGAGAATAAATATTGCTGGTGATAAAAAGTGTAATGAAGATTTTGCTTTATGGAAATGTGCCGATAATGGTCATATTATGCGTTGGCCATCACCATTTGGGTTAGGTTATCCTGGTTGGCATATTGAGTGCTCCGTTATGGCAAAAAAATATTTAGGCGATACTTTTGATATTCATGGTGGTGGGATTGATAATATGTTTCCACATCATGAGTGTGAGATTGCCCAATCAACTTTAGCTAATGGCAACTCTTTTGCTAGATTTTTTGTTCATAATAATTTAGTTACTATTAATGGACAAAAAATGGGTAAATCATTAGGCAATTCAATTGATTTGCAAACCTTATTATCTAAATATAATCCTGATGTTTTAAGACTTTATTTGTTACAAAATCATTATCGTAGTGTTTTAGATTTTACGGATTTTGGTTTAGAAGAAACGCAAAAAACTTATAACAAATTTCTTGCATTTATTAAACAAACGAAAGATATATCACAAGATAATTTAAATATGGAGTATTCGGATATTACTGAGTTGAAAGAAAAATTCCTAGAAGCTATGGACGATGATTTGAATACAGCTTTAGCATTATCATATTTATTGCAAATGTTAAAAATAGGTAATTCAACCGACAATAATAAAAAGAAATCTTATATAAAAAATGTTTTAGTAGATTTACTAGAAAATATTTTTGGACTTAGATTAGAAGTAAATACTTCTAATAGTAAGGAAGATGAAGTTATTAATATTCTAATTAAATTAAGAGATAAGTTTAAAAAAGATGGAAACTATGAAATGTCTGACTTTATAAGAAATGAACTTAAAAATATTGGAATTACTTTAAATGACAGTAGAGAAGGTACGACTTATAAAATAGAACAATAAATTTGTTTTATTTTTTGTTTTAAAAATACTATACAAAATTTATCTAAAAATGATATACTGTTATTGTTAATTAGTTGTAGGGGATGAGATTATGTTAATTTTAGCAAAAGCTATATTAGCGATGATGATAGGATTTATATTATCAGTTATATTTGGTTTTTTCTTTATACCTATTTTAAGAAGAAACAATATTAAGCAAAAAGTTAGTACTTATCTAACAAAGCATAAAAAAAAGGATGGAACTCCTACGATGGGAGGCTTAATATTCATTATTCCAACCATTTTAACGGTAATTATTCTATTGTTACTTAACAAAATAGAGTTTACAGAAAATTTATTTATTGTTATGTTTGTTTTTGTAGCTTATGCTTTTTTAGGATTTTTAGATGATTTTTTAATTATTAAAAAGGGTAATAATTCTGGTCTTACAGTTTTACAAAAATTGTTTGGTCAATTATTTATAGCTGTTATTTTTTTCTATATTTTTATTCATAATGGTAATGAACCAGTATTAGATATACATACATTAGGTATTAGAATTGATATGGGGTGGTTCCACGGTATTTTCCTTTTATTTGTCCTTTTAGCAGGATCAAATTCTGTTAATTTGACAGATGGTTTGGATGGTTTAGCTGGTGGTTTATCTTTAATTGCTTTTTTAGCGTTTGGCCTTATCAGTTGGAATTCTACTTGGATATCTGGTAGTGAAGAAATGGCGGTTTTTTGTTTTATATTAGTTGGGTCTTTGTTAGGCTTCTTATTTTATAATACGCATCCTGCCAAAGTTTTTATGGGGGACACGGGTTCTTTATCTTTAGGTGCAACTTTGGCAACCATTGCGATTTTGACTAGTCATGAGATTACTTTAGTAATTGTATCTGGTGTTTTTATAGTTGAAACTCTTAGCACAATTATTCAGGTGGTTGCGATAAAAAAATTCCATCATCGAGTATTTTTGATGGCACCGATTCATCATCATTTTGAGAAACTAGGTTGGGAAGAGACTGATATAGTTAAGATATTTTGGGTTGTAGGTTTTATATTAAGTATGTTAGGTATTGCCTTTGGTGTTTGGTTATAAATTTGACTTTAATATTTTAGTATGCTACTATATATAATTAAATGAAGGAGATAATATATGAAAAAATTTCTATCTTATACTACTATTTTGGTTTTTATTATTTTATTAACTGGTTGTGGGAAAAAGAGTGTTGAATGTTCTGGAGATGTAACGCAAAATGATTTAACAGCGTCAATAAAAGTTTTTGGTGATTTTGATAAAGATAAATTAGTGAAACAAAAAATTGAAATGAAATTTGATTTAACAAACTATTTGCAATATGCTGATATTGATAGTTATTACGATGGTTTTAAAAATCAATATGATAAGTTTAATGAATATGATGGGATTTCTACAAAAGTAGAAAAAGATGAAAGCTCAGTTTTAGTAATTGTTGAAATGGACTTGGAAAAGATTGATGAAGAAGCTTATAAGGAATTGAATCTTGGTAGTGGAAGTGTTGAGATTTCTTCTAAAAAATTTCAATCTGAATTAGAAGATATGAATCTTACTTGTAAATAGGATAGAGTTGTCTATCTTATTTTTAGTCTATCAATATTTGACAATATAAATACTTAATGGTATAATAGCATAACATTAAGTAGGGGGTATTTATGTTAAATTTATTTGATACAAATCTGTTGGAAACTATTTTAGAATTAGATGAAAGAATAGAAATAAATACATATGGCAATATGCTTAACTATTATCAATTATTAGGTGTTAATTTAGATTGTAATAAAACAGAATTGGAGAAAAACTATAATAGGTTGATTGAGCTTATCTCTAAACATCGTAAGTATTTTACAGAACAGGAAATTATGCATATAAAGGAAGGCTATGAAAGATTCTCTAGTGTTTTAGGTGCTACTTGGTATGAACATAATATTGGTAGTGCTGGGGCTAAAAATATTCAAATTCTATATGGCAATAATGAAACATTTGAAAAGATGTTTAGTCAGTTAGAAGTAAATAAAGGAAATGAAATAACTGTTAAGTATTTAGAACAAAATGAAAATCAGTTTGATGAAAAAAAATTAGAGAGTATTTTGGTTAGTAGCGTTAGTTATGATAGTATTATTGTCCATGTTTTAAAAGATGGAAAAAGAAATGGCTTTAAAAAAATAGATTTTTTAGGTAAGGAAACAGCAATTGTTGAAATAACTAATCAAGCTGGGGAAACTATATACAATAATCCTTATTTAGCTTCTTTAGAAAAAAGAAAGTTGTATAATAATGATAATCTTAATGTCTTTAGAATTGTTTGTTATAATTTCAATAATGCTAAGGTAATTGATGTGATGGAAAATGCTGATGTAATAGATAGTAGTAAAGAGGGAAAAAGTGCGTATACAAAAAAATATAGTGAGTAAATAGTTCACTATATTTTTTTATATTTCTTCAATTTTCATTAAATTTGTATGTTCTGTTTGATGTTTAGGGAAAGAACCAGTTATGACAACAACGTCATTTTTTTCTAAGTTAAACATTTGAACAGCTTTATCTTTAGATGCTTTAATTATATCATCAGTATTTTCCATTTCGCCAACGTTAGCAGAATATACACCCCAGTTTAGAGCAAGTCTACGACCAGTTTTGTCATCTGGACATAGAGCTAAAATTGTTGAGTTAGGTTTTAAATTACTAATAACTCTAGCTGTTTTACCACTCATAGTTGCTGCACAAATTAGTTTGGCATTTAAAATATCAACACTATCAACAACACTTCTAGCAATAGCGGTGGTAATATTATTTTCTGTTGGTTCATAATCAAATTTTGCATATTTCTCAGCGGTTTCACAAATATCAGCCATAGCTTTTACAGTTTCAATTGGGTGTTTACCAATTGTTGTTTCACCACTTAACATAACGGCATCTGTTCCATCAAATACAGCATTAGCGATATCACTTGTTTCAGCTCTTTTAGGACGCATATTTTCCATCATTGTTTCAAGCATTTCTGTAGCAACAATACATATTTTACCCATACGACGACAAGTTTTAACCATATCTTTTTGAACGATTGGCAACATTTCACTTGGAATTTCTGTTCCCAAATCGCCACGAGCTACCATAATACCAGCAGATACTTCAAGAATTTTTTCTAAATTTTGAATACCTAGTTCGCTTTCAATTTTACAAATAATTTGTAAATCTTCTCTTCCATGTTCTTTTAAAATTTCTTTTACTTCAAGAACATCTTCAGGTCCACTAACAAATGAAATAGCTAAAAACTCTCCACCATGTTCACAAGAATAAATAATATCTTGTCTATCCATTTCACTAATGTAAGGAATGTTTAGTTTTTTACCAGGAATACTTAAGCTTTTACGATTTCCTAGAATTCCTCCGTTAATAATACGGCAAGTTACACCATCACCATCATTAGATTCAACTTCAATTTTCATCTTCGCATTTTCTAATAAAATGAAATCTCCTGGAACTAAGTCATCTAATACTTGTGGATGATTAACAGTAATACGTTCCTCATTACCAAGAACGTTTTCTTTAACAATACGAATGGTTTTCCCATCAACTAAATTAATAGAATCATTTTCTAAGACCCCGCTTCTAAATTCTGGACCTTTAGTATCCCAAAGAATCGCTATATTTCTTCCTGTTCTTTTACGAACCTCTCTAACTGAATCTTGGGCAATTTGTCTTTCTTCCATAGTTGCATGTGAAAAATTTATTCTGGCAACATTCATACCAGCTAATACCATTTTCTCCATAATGTCAACTTGATTACTAGCAGGTCCTATGCTACAAACGATTTTTGTTCTTTTCATTTTTATACTCCTTTCAAATTAACGAAATGATTATATCACAAAAATAGGATGATGTCGAATATTTTTTTTAAAAATGTTAAATTTTTCTTTGCTTTTTTACATATTTATGATATATTACTCTAATACCCTTTTAGAAAGTGAGATGGTTTTATGAACCAAAATACTAATTTATTAAAAGTTGAAACGTGGTTTGATTATTATAAAAAAGTATATGAGATTTTTAGACGTGCGGTTTTGATTAATCATTCTAATAATTTATCTATCCAGCTATCATTTTTTAATTTTGCTCCTCAAGAAGATGAATTTGATAGTATTGGACAAATTGCGAAGCTAGAATTATTTGATAACCAAGCACTTGTTTATGGTATATCATTAAAAGCCACTGGTCA
The DNA here is from genome assembly GCA_022795155.1 of Bacilli bacterium. GTDB lineage: Bacteria > Bacillota_I > Bacilli_A > RF39 > UBA660 > CAJLIR01. The sequence goes on from JAAWGF010000017.1 coordinate 15,783, forward strand.
TGAAGAACAATTATTTCAGTATGTATGGATATTAGTTGTTAATCATTTCATAAAAAATAATTATTCAACAAATAGTAAAATTAAAATATATGGATTTGAACATTCGACTAGGAATTTTAAATATTTATTAAGTGATATTAAAAATAATAGTAAAGCAATTGCTAGGGCTAATTTTACTATAACATATAATAAGCAAGAATATGACGAAATGTTACACCAATTAGTACTTAATCATAATAATTTTCATGATAATGAAGTATTAGTTCAAAATGTTCGGAATTATATTGTCGAAAATTATCATGCTCCTATTTCAAGTGAGTTAAATAGTTCTATTACTAAATCTAAAAAGGTATATGAAAATTTAATTCATAATAACTATTATAATAATCGATTTACTGCATAATTATATTGGATTTAATTAAAATAATAGAATTTACGATGTTTTTTGTTTTAACTAGGTTAAATTCTTTTTTTTACATTGATATTCCATAGATTTTCTAAGAGAAATTTGTTACAATAATATAGGTGATAAAAATGGAAAAGATAATCTTAGTTGATGGTAATAATTTATTATTTAGAAGTTACTATGCAACTGCTTATAATGGAAACTTAATGAAAAATAGCAACAGTTTTCCAACTAATGCTTTATTTGGCTTTGTAAATATGATAAATAAAATTGTTAGTGAAGAGAAACCTGTTTATATGATTGTCGCTTTTGATAAAGGAAAAACATTTAGACACGCTAAATACGAATCATATAAAGGTGGCAGAATGGAAACTCCTGACGAACTTAAATTACAGTTTCCAATTGCCAAACAAATTTTAACAGCGATGGGGATTAAGTATTACGAAATTGATAATTATGAAGCTGATGATATAATTGGAACATTTGCTGAATATTGTAATAAAGATTCTAATTATGAAGGCTTAATTGTTAGTAGCGATAAAGATTTATTACAGCTTATTAGTCATGATGTTAGTATCAAATTATTAAAACAAAAAGATTATATTTTTTATACAGAGGAAACTTTTATTAATGATTATGGCATAAATCCGATTAATATAATTGATTTGAAGGCATTGATGGGTGATAGTTCGGATAATATTCCAGGCATTAGTGGTGTTGGTGAAAAAACGGCTTTAAAATTATTACAACAATATAAATCTTTGGATAATATTTATAATAATATTGATGAAATAAAAGGTGCTTTAAAAGAAAAATTAATTAAAGATAAAGATAAGGCCTATATGAGTTATGATTTAGCGACCATTGTAAGAGATGTACCCGTTGATATTAATTTAGATGATATTAAATATATTGGTGAACAAACAGCTGATTTAATTAAATTATATGAAGATTTAGAATTTTATTCTTTTTTAAAAAATAAGGAAAATGTTATAAAAAAAGAAATAGTAAGCTCGGTTTCAATTTTAGAAACGATAGATGATATTAAAATATTAGAAGATTCAGCTATTTATTTAGAAATTTTAGGAACTAATTATCATACAGCTAAAATATTAGGTTTAGCTATTTATAATTCCAAGCAAAATTTATATATACCCTTTAAATTACTTAAAAATAATCCTAGGATATTAGATGGATTTAATAAAATAACTTACGATTTAAAAAAGGTATATGTTGCTTTAAAGTGGCAAGGAATAGAAATTACAAATATTACTTTTGATACGATGTTAGCAAGTTACTTATTAGATTATAATATTAAAGATGATATCGCTTATTTAGCTAATACTTTTAATTATGATATTGCTTTTTACGATAACGTTTTTGGCAAAACGAAGTTAGTTGAACCCGATATAAAGGTTATTGCTGATAATGCTTCTAAAAAAGCTCAATTTATTTATGAAACAAAAGATGAATTTGATCAAAAGTTAAAAGCTGAAGAGATGAATGATTTATTTTATAATATTGAGGTTCCCCTTTCTTATGTTTTAGGTGATATGGAATATCAAGGTATTTTTGTTGATAAGCAAATACTAAATAATATGGGTGAAGAAATTAAAGTTAAAATTGATGAAATTGGTAACGAAATTTATGCTTTAGCAGGATTAGAATTTAATATCTCGTCACCAAAACAATTAGGTGAAGTATTATTTGGACATATGGGATTGCCACATGGTAAGAAAAAAACGAATGGTTATTCAACATCAATTGATGTTTTAAATAAATTAAAAGATGTTAATCCAATTATTAATTTAATAATTGATTATCGAATGTATACAAAACTTTATACAACTTATATTGAAGGTTTATCTAATTCTATTTTAAAAGATAATAAAATTCATACTATTTATACGCAAGCTTTGACACGTACAGGTCGCTTATCGTCAATTGAACCAAATTTACAAAATATTCCAACGCGTCAAGAATATGGCCGTTTAATAAAAAAAGCCTTTGTTGCTTCGAATGCTTCTAAAATTGTAAGTGCGGATTATTCACAAATCGAGCTTAGAATTTTAGCGCATATGGCTGATATTGAATCGTTAATTGTTGCCTTTAAAAATGGGGACGATATTCACACTAAAACCGCTAGTGATATTTTTCATGTATCAATTAATGAGGTAACTGGTGAGATGCGAAGAATGGCTAAAGCTGTTAATTTTGGGATCATTTATGGTATAAGTGGGTTTGGTCTATCAGAAAATTTGGATATTCCTGTTAATGAAGCTAAAAAATTTATTGATCATTATTTAGAAAGTTATCCTGGTGTCAAAAAATATATGGATGAGAGTATTGATAAAGCTTATTTAAATGGCTATGTTAGGACTTTATTTAACCGTAAAAGAATTATTCCTGAACTTAATAATAAAAATTATATGATTAGAAGCCAAGGAGAGCGGATGGCTCTTAATACACCAATTCAAGGAACAAGTGCTGATATTATTAAGAAATCTATGATTGATATTTCTAAAAAATTTAATGAAGAAAAACTTAAAAGTAAAATGATTTTACAGGTTCATGATGAATTAATTTTTGATTGCTTAGATAGTGAATTAGATAAAGTTACAGATATTGTTAAGTGTGTTATGGAAAAAGTTTTTGAGCTTAATGTACCACTTAAAGTTGATATAAATTATGGTGGAAATTGGTACGAAGCTAAGTAGACAAAAAATAAGGAAATTTTTATATTCCTTATTTTCTTTGAGGCATAAAATATATAAAGAGTAAAGAGGTAATGTTCATGAAAAAAGTTTCAAGTATTTTAACAGTAAGTTTAATTACTAATTTTATGTTGTCATTATTTAAAATTATGACAGGGCTTATCGGTTCATCGGGTGCTTTAATTGCTGATGGAATACATTCATTTAGTGATCTTGTAACCGATATAGTTGGTATTATTGGCTCCATTTTTTCTAAAAAACCATCTGATGAAAAACACCCTTATGGTCATGGTAAAATGGAATATCTAATAAGTATTTTTATAGGGTTAGTAATTTTATCATTAGGCTTTATGATTATTTATGATTCGATTAATCGTAAGGTTATTGTACCAAGTGTAATTGTTATTTTTGTTAGTTTGTTTACGGTTGTTGTTAAGTTTTTACTAGCGCATTTTTTAGTAAAAAAGGGTCGTGAATTAAATAGTTGCATTTTAGTTTCAAGTGGAAAAGAAAGTAGTACCGATGTCATTAGTTCTCTTGTTGTTTTAGTTGCTTCTATTTTAATGCAGACTAATATTGAAATTTTTAAATATTCTGATATTATTGCGGGAATTTTAGTTGGTATATTTGTTGTTAAAGTTGGCTTTGATGTTTTAAAAGAAAATATTAGTACTATTTTAGGAGAGCAAGAAACAGATTTTGATTATTTAAATGAAGTAAAAAAAGTTATGTTAGAGAATGCACATATAAAAAATATTGATGATTTAATTATTCTAAAGTATGGACCTTATTATAAGTTAATAGCGCGTGTTAGTATAACACATAATTTATCAATTACGAAGGCTTATGAAATCATTTTTAAAATCGAAAATAATATAAAAGAAAAGTTTGAACGGATTGATTATGTTAATATAAGTTTGCAACCTGATAAATAAAGTAGGTTGACATAATAGTTAAGGCATATTATAATTTGGTTAAATTAATTGGAGGTTTTTATATGAAACTTGATTCTATAAATTTTAATTATAATAAAATGCATAAAGCTGCAACGGCAAATGATACCAAAGATGAAATTGTTAGCGCTATTGAAAATGAAGTAGTAGATAGAATGTACAAGACAGTAGAGGCTATTGGTAATATGGATATTTCATCGAGTAGTCATGCAATGGTAAGGTAACGTGATGAAAATGAAATAATGAATCAATTAAACGAATCATTAAAAAAAGAAGCTGAATATCGAACTAGGGGTGTTTCTGATAAACAAGAAGGGGATTGTTTTGATATGGCATTAAAAGGTTCTAAAAATTTTTTAGAATCACAAGGGCATATTTTGAAAAAAACATTTGATTTAAAAAGAAAATAAATTGATTTATTGAATAATTTATGGTATATTGTATATAGATGAAAGAAATTTCATAAAATAAAAAAGGATATACTTAGCTTTCGTGTGGTTAGGTACATTCTATTGTTGGTATGCACACTAATACTCCAACTCGAGCGTTAGTGTGCATTTTTAATAATAAATAGTATTACAAATACTAATATAAATAGGAGGATAATTATAATAAATTGAGATAATTCTCTTTTCGTCATAAATATCACCTCCTTTGAAAATTAATGTAAAGGAGTGCGCCTAACGCTAATCAAGAATAGCTACAAATATTTTTTATAAAAAGATATATTGTTGGATAGGAGAGAATTATTATGAAGGATATTGATAAAGATTTAGAACAATATATTATAAATAATATATTTCCTTTATATGATAAGGTTGATGATGGGCATAATTTAAAAAATCACATTTTACCAGTTATAAATCAAAGTATGGGTCTAGCAAAAAAAATAAATGATATTAGTATAAATTTTAATATGGTTTTTGTAATTGCTGCCTACCATGATATTGGATTAATTAAGGGAAGAGACTTACATCATATATATAGTAAAATTTTTGTTCAAGAAGATGTTAATTTAAAAAAATGGTTTAATGATGATGAAATTGAATTGATTGCGGAGGCTGTAGAGGATCATAGGGCCTCAAAAAAGCAAAGACCACGAAGTATTTATGGAATGATTATATCAGATAGTGATAGAAATGTAGATTTAAATGAAATATTATTGAGAACACATTTATGCATCCAAACGAAATTTCCGAATTTAAATTTAAATGATTTTGAAACAGAATTTGAGAAAGCTTATGAATGGATTGTTGAAAAGGATAGTAAAGATGGATATCTCAATTTTTATTTAGATAAACAGAAACAAGAAAAGTTAGTTGAATTGCACAAACAAGTTTCGAATAAGCTGTTGATAAAGAATAAATATTATATTATTTATAATAAAAGTAAAAGCTTTTAATATTATAGATATAGTAATCTATATTTATAATAACAAACCTAATATTTTCACATATCTTATATTGAGGTGGAAATATGAGTTTTGATTATCAATTTGGCAATCAATATTATAATTATTACGATGGAATAGGCATAAAAAGTACGGAATATGAAATAATGGCACCTGAACAATCCCAAGCCGATCAACCGGGGATGGAATATTTAATGACTCCAAAACCAATTTTCGATAATCCTAATTATCATGGTAGTGGAAAATTAAATGGTAAGGTTGCGATAATAACGGGTGGCGATAGTGGTTTAGGTAGGGCAGCGGCAATTGCTTTTGTACGTGAGGGAGCGAAAGTAGTTATACCTTATTATGATGAACATAAGGATGCATTTGATACTAAAAATTACATTGAAAATTTAGGTGGCGAATGCTTATTATTATCGGGTGATATATCGGATAAAAATTTTTGTTTAGAAATTGTTAATGCTACACTAGAGAGGTTTGGACATATTGATATTTTAGTAAATAATGCTGGGGTACAATATCAACAAGATACTTTAGAGTGTATTAGTGATGAACAGTTTGATCGAACAATGAAAGTTAATATTTATGGAATGTTTTATTTAACTAGGGCTGTGTTACCTTATTTAAATAGTGGGGCGTCAATTATCAATTTATCCTCAGTAACAACCTTTTATGGCGATCCACAATTGATTGATTATGTGACAACCAAGGGAGCAATTGTCGGTTTTACTAGAGCTTTAGCTAGAAATTTAGCTCTAAAAAATATTCGTGTAAATGCGATTGCGCCGGGGTTCTTTTGGACGCCATTACAACCAGCTTGTTGGCAAAAAGAAAAAATACCATCATTAGGTAGTAATGCTGCAATGGCTAGAGGGGCAATGCCTTATGAATTGGCTCCAACATTTGTTTTTTTAGCTTCTGATGATTCAAGTTATGTAACTGGTCAAGTATTGCATAATAATGGTGGAGAAGTTATGGGCTAAGTTTTAACTCATTTTATGAAGTCATTTAAAATTTTTAATTGACTTTTTTCTTGTATAACTAAGGTATTTGTTGTATAATTTTAATCAGGTGGTAATGGTGTTTAAAATTGGGAATGTAGAGATTAAAAACAGAGTTGTTTTAGCGCCAATGGCAGGTATTTGTAATAATGCTTTTAGAAGAATTATAAAAGAAATGGGTTGTGGTTTAATTTATGCCGAGATGGTTAGTGATAAAGCCATAATGCATGAAAATGAAAAAACGTTTGATATGCTTTATATGACTAATTTTGAAAGACCAATTACTCAACAAATTTTTGGTAGTGATAAGGAATCATTTGTTATTGCTGCTAAGCGGATTTATGAAACAATGTGCCCTGATATAATTGATATCAATATGGGCTGTCCAGTTCCTAAGGTGGCTTTAAGAAGTCAAGCTGGTAGTGCTTTATTAAAAGATCCTTTTAAGGTTAAAGAAATTGTTGAGGCGGTTGTTGCTAGTGTTCCTATTCCTGTAACTGTCAAAATAAGAAGTGGTTGGGATAGTGACAATATAAATGCAGTTTCTATTGCCAAAATAGTTGAAGAAGCTGGTGCTAGCGCGATTGCTGTTCATCCTCGTACACGTAGTCAACAATATAGTGGTAAGGCTGATTGGAATATCATAAAACAGGTTAAAGATAATGTTAAAATTCCTGTTATTGGAAATGGCGATATTAAATCTTGTTATGATGCTAAAAGAATGCTTGATGAAACGGGCTGTGATGCGGTAATGATTGGACGAGCAACTTTAGGTAATCCTTGGTTAATAAGAGATTGTGTTTCTTATTTAGATGGTGGTGTGTTACCAAAGCCTGCCACAGATTTGGAAAAGTTAGATATGATAGTAAAGCATTTTAATTATTTATTACAAATAAAGCCAGAACATATTGCCATTAAGGAAATTCGTAGTCATGTAGCTTGGTACTTAAAAGGTATTAAAAACTCTGTTAGTGTAAAAACACAAATTTTTAAATGTACAGCCAAGGAACAAATTATTGATGTTTTAGATAATTTTAGAAAGGAACTATATGAAAACAAATAAAGCAAGTTTGGGTAAGAGAATATTAGCTTATTTGATTGATATTATTTTAGTTTTTATAATTGTTATATTGTTAGAAGTGTTGCTACCGAAAAATAATAATATTGAAATTTTAAATAGAGAATTAAATGAGACAACTGATCAATTTTTTGGCAAGCAAATTGATTTTTCGGTTTATTTTAATCAAACGGCTTTAATTTTTAGAGATTTAGATAAAGCTAGAATTATGTATAGTGTTATTAACGGCGTGTTAATATTTATATATTTCATATTTATACCATATTTTTTTGATGGGAAAACGATTGGTAAAAAAATATTAAAAATAAAGACCATTCGTAATGATCAGGAATACTTATCACTTAAAAATTTAGTAATTAAAAATATGATTGATACAGGACTTATGTATATGTTGTTTTCTTTAATGCTTATATATATATTACCTGGTACTTCATATTTTACATTTACATTGTTTTTATCAATCTTTCAAATAGGGCTTATTATAACAAGCTTTATAATGATAATAAAGCGAAAAGATAAAAGGGGATTAAATGATATTTTAAGTGGCACAAAAGTTATTGAAAATAATATTATAGAAGATAATGTTGAGGTGGAAGAATGAGAGAATTTAGTGAACAAGAATTAGTTAGAAGAGGAAAAATAGAGGAGATTAAAAAATTTTGTAATCCTTATCCTGAAAAATATGGAATTACGCATAGTTTGAAAGATGCTAGTAATTTGCCTGATGAAACAAAAGATGTAAGTGTAGCTGGGCGTATTGTTTTTATGCGTAAAATGGGTAAATTAAGTTTTTTAAAGTTACGTGATATAGAAGGTGACCTTCAAATTTCAATTAAAATTGATTTAGTGGGTGAAGAAGCTTATGAATTCTTTAAATCAAATGTTGATGTTGGGGATTTTATTGGCGCAAAGGGTGAAATATTTACGACCCATACTGGTGAAAAAACTTTAAGAGCCGACAAATTTGAATTTTTAGGCAAAGCCTTAAAACCACTGCCTGAAAAATTTCATGGTTTAAATGATATTGAAACAATTTATCGTAATCGTTATGTTGATTTAATTACTAATGAAGAATCACGTGTTAAATTTTTGTTTAGAAGTAATTTAATTCGTGAAATTCGTACATTTTTAAATAATAATGGGTATATTGAAATAGAAACGCCAATTTTAAATAATAAAGCTAGTGGCGCTATGGCAAAGCCATTTACAACGCATCATAATGCTTTAGATATTGATTTGTATTTAAGAATTGCGCCTGAAACTTATTTAAAAAGAGCAATTGTTGGGGGATTTACAAAAGTATTTGAATTTGCCCGTTGTTTTCGAAATGAAGGAATTGATGCTACTCACTTACAAGATTTTACAATGTTAGAAGGTTACGGGGCTTATTTAAATTACCAAGATAATATGAAATTTTTACGTGAGATGATCCAAACGGTTGTAATGAATCTATTTGGAAATCTAGAAATTACGGTTGAAGGTAAAACAATTGATATAAGTGGCGAGTGGGAAGAAATTACAATGCGTGATTTAATTTTGAAACATTCTAATATCGATATTTATGAATTTGATACAAAAGAGAAATTATTATCTAAAATTAAAGATGAAAAGATAGAAATTGATAGCGAAACACCATTAGAAGATTTAGGCTATGGTAATTTAGTTGATCAATTATATAAGAAAGTTGCCCGTCCTTTTGTAACTGGTCCAGTATTTTTAACAAAGCATCCAATTAGTCTATCACCACTAGCTCGTGCTAATGATGAAAATAATAATTTGACAGATCGTTTTCAACTTATTATGAATGGCGCTGAGATAATTAATGCTTATTCCGAATTAGTTGATCCAATGGAACAAGAAAAACGACTAATTGAACAAGCTAATTTAAAGGCCAATGGTGATGATGAAGCGATGATGATGGATTATGACTATATTGAAGCAATGGAATATGGTATGCCACCAATTTCTGGTTGGGGAATTGGGATTGATCGTTTAGTTCAAATTCTAACCAATTCGGATAATATAAAAGATACAATTATGTTCCCTTTAATGAAACCACAAAGTGATAATAATTAAGTAATAAGAATATAATATGGGGTTAAGTATGGCAAAAGAGTTAAGTGATTTAACAGCATATTTAAAAGAGGTTTTTAAAGATTTTCCAGTAGAAGAAGAATGGCACAAAGGACAAACCTTAAAATGTTATTTATATTGGCGCAATTATGCGGAATAATAACTTTAGTATTAACCGTAATCGCTATTCAATTTAATTCTAAAGAAAAAATTGTCATATGCAATATTTGCTAATGCATTTGTCGCAATACAATATTTATTGTTAGGCGCATCTACTTGGGCTGTAATATCTATTTTAAATACAATAAGAGATATCATTTCACCTTGATAAATATGAGTTAAGACTTGATGATAAATTCATTATAATTGATTTATCGAATAAAGCTTTTTTCGAAAACTTTGTTCAAGAGGATAACGTAGTTGAACTTATTGATCATCATCCCCGTTTTGAAAATTATTGGACTGATAAATTAAAAGAAAATGCTCATATCGAACAAGTAGGCGCTGTTGCGACAATTATCGCCGAAAAATATGAACAATATAATTTACTAAATAGTATGGATAAAGATATTGCCAAATTACTAATGGCTGCAATTTTGGATAATACTTTAAATTTTACAGCTAAAGCTACTAAACAAAGGGATATAGATGCCTATAATAAATTAGAGATTTTAACAAACTGTTTTGATTTTAGGTCTACTTATTTTGGGGAAGCTCAAAATTTTATTGAAAAAGATTTAGTAAACGCAATAGTAAATGATATGAAATTAGAAGAAACTTGTGAATATTTACCTAAAACATTAGGACAACTTACTATTTATGATATAACCACAATTTTAGATAAATTGAAAATTGTAAAAGATACAATGCATAGATATGATGAAAATTGGTTGATAAATATTATTAGCTTAAAGGAAAATAAGAGCTATATAGTATGTTCTGATGAAGAGGTTACGGATAATTTAATAAAGATGTTCAATATGCCGTCAACTAATAATATTGTTGTATTACAACCTAGTATTTTTCGAAAAGAAATTATTAAAACGGCCCTTGAAATGTCAAAAAATGTAAGCCATCGAAAATAATTTAAATAGGGAATAATAGAAAAGAGGAAAAATAATGAAAATTTTATCAGTAAATGCTGGTAGTTCGTCTTTAAAATTTCAAGCCTATGAAATGCCTGAAGAAACGGCTTTAATTTCGGGAGTTATTGAAAGAATAGGGATTTGTAATAGTTTTTATACAATTAAAATAAATGGTGAAAAAATAAAAAAGGAAATCGAAATAAAAGATCATCGTGAAGCTTTTGAAATTGTCGTTAATGAATTATTAGAAAATAAAATTGTTTCATCATTAGATGAGATAAAAGGTATTGGTAATCGTGTTGTTCAAGGTGGGGCATATTTCGATAAAACAGTTATTGTTGATGATAGTGTTATTGCTAAAATTGATGAGTTATCAAGCCTAGCGCCATTACATAATCCAGCAGCTATTACGGGAATCAAGGCTGCCAAAGATGTAATTCCGAATGCTATTCAAACGGTTGTTTTTGATACCGCTTTTCATCAGACAATTAGTGAAGAAAATTTCTTATATGCCTTACCTTATGAATGGTATACGAAATATAAGGTTAGACGCTATGGTGCACATGGTACTAGTCACAAATATTTGTCGATAAGAATGAGCGAAATTTTAAATCGTACTGATTTAAAACTTATTACTTGTCATATTGGTAATGGTTCTAGTATAAGTGCTATAGAAAATGGTGTATGCAAAAATACTTCAATGGGACTTACCCCAAATGCTGGATTAATTATGGGTACACGCTGTGGTGATATAGATGCAACAATTATACCTTATATGATGGAAAAAACAGGTATGACTCCTAAAGAAATAGATAATGCTATGAATAAACAAAGTGGGCTACTTGGCATTAGTGGTGCTTTTAGTGATTATCGAGATATCGATGATGGCATCGTTAATGGTAATGAAAAATGTATTTTAGCTGAAAAAATGTTAGTTAATCGTATTGTTGATTATATTGCTAAATATTATGTCGAATTAAACGGTTGTGATGCTATCATCTTTACTGCTGGTTTAGGTGAAAATGCTGATCGTGTTCGAAAAGATGTTTTAAATAAATTAAAAATATTAGGTATTAGAGTAGATGATGCTAGAAATAACATTAGAGGCGTTGAGGCTTTAATAACTGCTGATGATTCTAGTATTCCTTGTTATGTTATCCCAACTGATGAAGAAGTAATGATAGCGCGTGATACATATAATCTAGTTAAATAGAAAGTGTGAGAGTATGTATAGTATATATAAAAAAATCTACAAAAAAATTAGGAAATATGATATGATTGTCATTGCTCGTCATATTGGGCCAGATCCAGATGCTTTGGCTAGTGAACTTGCTTTAAAAGAAATTATTTTAGAGACATTTCCAAATAAAAAAGTTTATGCAGTTGGCTGTCCAACAGCTAAATTTCGCTATTTAGGCACACTTGATAAAATTGATGATACGGAAATTACTGAGGCTTTATTAATTGTTACTGATACGCCCGATAGAAGAAGAGTTGATAATGTTGATTTCTCTTTATTTAAAGAAAGTATAAAGATTGATCATCATCCTTTTATTGAAAAATTTTGTGATTTAGAGTACATTGATGAAACTGCTAGTAGTGCTTCACAAATGATTATGGAAATTGTTTATCATACGAAGTTAAAAATGACAAAGAGTGCTGCTGAAAAGTTATATATTGGTCTTACAGCCGATACAGGTAGATTTTTATTTAATTATACTACTTCTAGAACTTTCGATTTAGTATCAAAATTAATTAAGGAAACAAAAATAGATTTTACAAATCTTTATACTAATTTATATATTAGACCTTTAAAAGAAATAAAATTTTTAAGTTATATATATTCAAATATTAATGTTACAGAGAATGGCTTTGGGTATTTAAAGATAACTGATGATATTTTAACTGAATATAATGTTGATCCAGCAACAGCTGGTAATATGGTCAATGAATTAAATTATATTAATGAAATTATTGCTTGGGGGTTATTCTCTGTTGATAAAGTTAATAATAATATTAGAGGCACATTACGATCACGTGGCCCGATTGTTAATGAGATTGCTACTAATTATGGTGGTGGTGGGCATACAATGGCTAGTGGTGTTAAATTAGAAAATTTTGAGATGGTTGATAATTTAATTAATGATTTAGATTTGATTTGTAAAAATTATAAAGAGGAAAACGAATAAATTTTTATTGTAAAAAGACTTTTTAAATGTTAAAATGATTATATAAGATATATAATCATTTTTTTAAGGAGTGATATAAAGTGTTTAAAGGGAATAAAAAGGGAAAATTAAATAATAGAGGTTTTGCTATAACAAGCATAATTTATTCAATGCTGTTACTTTTTATTGTTTTAATGACACTTGTTATATTAACATTAAGTAGAAAAAAAACTATGCTTGATAAATCTAAAAATGAAACAATCGATTTTTTAACTGATATTTCTAGACAATATGACTATCCTGAAGTTAATTTGTCGATATCATCAATGGGTCAGCTTTATTTACCCAAAATTAATGATAATAATTTTACTATATCAGGCATAGAAATTAGTTATAGTTTAGATTTGCCTGGGGATAATTATACTTTTGATTGGGTTTTTGGTGGTGGATCTGGGTCTTTACAATTTTGTAATCTTAATAACGTTTGTACAAAGATTGTTGGTGGAAAATTGTTATCTCCGACTAGTGGGACGGTTACTACGACGGAACCTGGGCGTCTTAGTTTAGGTTTTGAAGGTGTATCTATTTCTATAAATAATTTGTTACTAGATGGTAAGAAGGTTAAAATTAATAGTGATTTAGCAGTTAATGCACCAAATTTCAATATTAAAAGTGGTTGTACTAATAATTCTGGATCATTTACGTGTGCTAATAATCATGATAGTGGTGCTACAATATCTGGAGATGTCTATATTTTTGCTCCTAATAATGGCAGTTTTACACAACAATATAATATTGATGGTGCGAGTGAGTGGGTAAATGGTACAAATTCGGCAAACGGTTATTATATAAAAATTAGTGGAAGTGGAAAGCATGTAATAAAGGCTCGTACATATTGGTCTAATAATGATTTCTATTCTAAAGAAACTGACGATATAATTTTTACAATACAATAGTAATTTAAGAAGTGGTGAAACGATAAAAATATAAATCGTCCTACTTCTTTTTTTATTTTTCGACATAGTTCGACAAAATTAGAAAATTTTTGCTATAGAATTAGATATATATTATATAGTATAATAGAAAAGTCAAAATAATAGATAGGGGAATAAAAATGGAAAAAATCAAAGTTTTAATGATTGATGACAACGTTAATTTAGTTAATATGGTTAAGGAGTATTTTAGCAGCCATTGTATAATAGATATAGTATTAGAAGCGTATGATGGTGAAGAAGGGATTAATACAATTCAAAATAATTTAGATAAATTTGATGTAATTGTTTTAGACTTAATTATGCCTAAACGAGATGGTATGTATGTATTAGATGAAATGCATCAAAGAGGAATTGATAAAAATGTAATTGTAGCCACAAGTTATAATGCTCCAGATATTATTAGAGATATATCGGAAATGGGTGTAAATTATTTTATTTTAAAACCTTTTGAATTATCGGATTTAGAAAAAAGGATTTTAGATACAATGAAGTCAAAACAACAAGGCTCAAGAAATATTGATTTTTATCACAATAATTTACAAATTTCAATCACTAAAATATTGCACGAGTTAGGTATACCTTCACATATAAAAGGCTATCAATATATAAGAGAGGCTGTTGGAATTATTTTTGAGCATCCTGAGACGATTGGTGGGATTACTAAGGAGTTATATCCTGAATTAGCTTTTAAATTTGATACAACAGTATCTAGAGTAGAGAGGGCAATCCGCCATGCGATAGAGGTTAGTTGGAGTCGTGGTAATTTAAGTTTAATGGAAGAAATCTTTGGATATAGTGTTGATATTGATAAGGCAAAGCCAACCAATTCAGAGTTTATTGTTACTATTGCAGATAAATTAAGATTAGAATTTCATAAAACGCAATGCTAAATAAGGAGACAATATGGCTAAAAAAACTAGTAAAACAACAAAAAGTTTAATAGTTTTATGTTTTGTGCTTTTAGTTTCAATAATTGGTTTTAATGTATATCAAAAATTAGTAAATACACCTAAGAAGATTTTTATTGACGCAATTAATAGTTTAACGACTGATTATAAATATTTTAATAATATTGAAAATATAAATTACAATTTTCCTAATAATGATTTTACTTATAATGGAAAAATTGATATTAATTTTATTTCACCTTTAATTGATTCTTTAAAATTGGAACAAGATTATAAGAATATAGTAGATATGTTTAATATTTTAAATGAAGTTAAAATTAACTATAAACTACAAAAAAGTAATCAAGAAATATTATTAGAACTAAATGGAAGGATTAGAGACAATACTTTAGATTTATTATATTATATGGATGGAATTGATCATTATATTAAGCTAATGGATTATAGTGATAACTATATAAAAATTAGTAAAATGATTGAGAATATCAAAGGTAATTTTATTTATATTGAAGATAATGATTATTTATTTGATTTTATTAAGAATAGTTTTATAAATAATTTAGCTAATGAATATTTCAAAACAGTTAAGGATGAGATTGTTATAAATAATGAAAAAATTAGCGTTAGTAAAAATATATTAACGTTAGATCGAAAAAATATAACAACAATTTTAAATAAGGTAATATCTGATTTGAAAAATGATGATAAGGCATTTAATATATTACTAGAAATATTTCCTGATTTTGAAAATTTTGATATTACAATAGAAGATAATATTGAAGATGATATTGTAATCTATTTTAATACTTATACGGATAATAATAAATTAATTAAATATGATTTAGAGATTAACAATATATCTAAATTTATGGAATTGCCTATAGACAATATTGTAATTTCATTCTTTAAAAATAGTAATATTATTGAGATAATGATTGATAATAAAAAAACGGCTAGTATAAAATTTTATGATGAAGAGGAAGGCTATCGTATGGAAGTATATCTTAATGATAGCAAAATATTAACTCTTTTCGTTAGCGATAAGAGTACGAATAAACAGGTCGAAATAAATTCAGGATTTTTAACGGGAAATAGTTTTAATTTGTTGTTATCAGAAATTTTAGATGAAAATATTTTAGAGGATTATGATAAATTAGAGGATAAATTGTTATTTAATTTTAATTTTCTAGGGTTTAATATGTTAGAATTTGAATTAAAAAGTACTTCTAATATTTATGATGAATCTAATATTGATATTTCTATTCCAACTTCACAAGATTTAGATAATTTTAATGAATTTGATTTTCAAAAATTAAAAAATATTATTTTAGATTTTATCGATATTAAGGAAAGTTAATATAATGACTTTCTTTTTTTATTTAAATAATTTATTGAAAGTGCTATAATAAAATTAATTGGAAATATTTTCCAATTTTGGAGTGTGTAGTATGCCTAAGATATATAGTGATAAGGATGTTTTAACAGCAGCATTTGAAAGATTAGAATATGTTTTTGCAAATTTTGATAATTACTATTTTTCGATAAGCGGCGGTAAAGATAGCAGTGTGATGTTACAACTAGCAGCAAAGAAAGCCCGCGAATTAAATAAGAAATTTAGTGTTTTATATGTTGATTTTGAGGCTCAATATAAAGCAACAATTGATCATATATATGAGCTTATTGATGAGGTTAGTGACTGTCTTAATGATTGGTATTGGATTGCGCTTCCACTTTCATTAAGGAATGCTGTTTCGGTAATTCAATCAAAGTGGATTTGTTGGGATAAAACTGATAAGAAAAAATGGGTTAGAGCTATGCCGCACAACAAATATATTATAAATGAACAAAATTATCCAAAGGAATGGACTTGGTTTTATAAAGGCATGGAGTTTGAACAATTTATCATTTATTTTGCAGAATGGTTTAATCAAAAAAATGGTGGTAATTCGGCTTGTGGCGTGGCAATAAGGACAGATGAGAGTTTAAATCGCTTTAGAACAATTACCAATCGTTCAAAGGAGACATTTAAGGGAAATAAGTGGACAACAAGAGTTAAGTATAGTACACATAATACTAATACTTATACTTTTTTCCCTATCTATGATTTTAGTACAGCTGATATATGGGGAGTTGTCGCTAAATATAATTTAAAGTATAATGAAATTTATGAGCAAATGTATAAAAATGGGGTTCCAATTTATGAACAACGACTTTGCCAACCTTATGGTGATGATCAGAGAAAAGGCTTAAATCAATTCAAAAGTTTAGAGTATGATACATGGGAAAAGGTTTTAAATAGAGTTCATGGCGTTAATTTTGGTAGCATTTATTGCCGAACCAGCTTATTAGGTATGCTTAAAACAGAAAAACCAAGTGGCATGACTTGGCAACAGTATGCAGTTTTCCTTTTGGAAAGTTTAGGACTTTATGCTCCTGAATTACGTGATCATTATCATCATAAGATTTCTAATTTTTTAAAGTGGTATTCTATTCGTAAGGGGATAGAAGTCTCTGATATTAAGGATGAGGAGGATAAAAAATTGGAGAATGCAAAAAAAGTGGCAAGTTGGCGTCGCATTGCTAGAGCTATTGAACACAATGATTTTTGGATGAAAAGGCTCAGCTTTAGTCAAACAAAGTCCGATGTTAAAAAATTATATCAATTGCGCGAAAAATATCGAAATTTGTTGGCCGAAAACAATAATGATAAAGATTTAGATGAAATTTCTAGAAAAATTAGTAGGGGTGATATTGATGTATAGTGTTAAAGTTTATATGGGAAATTATGATAAAGGCGAGTTTTATTCAATAATGGGCAAGTTTTTTGCCGAACGTATATATAAAAGAGTAATGCCTTATTTAATTAATGATAAGGAAAAAATTTGGTATTTATTTTTTTTAGATGATAAATTAGCTGGTTTTTGTGGTGTCAGTATTTGTGATGAGTATACTAATTTTACTGATATTTATGCCGTTGATAAATATCAAAAAACGGGTATATTAGATTTTATGTGTAATCGTTTATTTAAATTATATTGTATGGAGAATATTAGAGTTTTAACGGATGATTCAAAAGAAATGGAAATTTGGATGGATTTAGGTTTTAAAAATATTGGAGAAAAGGGTAGATATCATAACTTATTATGGGTGAAAAATAATGAGTAAAATTGATTTTCCTGTTTTAGATGTAAAAATGATACCTATTGATAAAGTAGTTGCTAATGATTATAATCCTAATAAAGTTGCGAAACCAGAATTACGTTTGTTGAAGCATTCAATTGAGAAAGATGGATATACACAGCCTATTGTTGCATATTATGATAAAAAGAGTGATTTATATATAATTGTTGATGGTTTTCATCGTTATAGATGCGCCAAAGAGTTTTTTAATTTAAAATTGATTCCAATTGTTGAGATAAAAAAAGATATTAGTAATCGAATGGCTTCGACGATACGTCATAATCGAGCACGCGGTACGCATCAAATTAAAGATATGAGTAAGATAGTTAAAGATTTATCGGAAACTGGTTGGAGTGATGAGAGAATTTGTCGTGAACTTGGAATGGAACTTGACGAGGTTATTAGGCTTAAACAAATTACAGGTTTAAAAGAAGCATTTCAAAATCATGATTTTAGTAAATCTTGGAAAGAATTTGAGGCTAAATATTATAGTGATGAAAAAAAAGATGTCTAGATTTGAATTTATATTCAAATTTTTTTGTTAATTAAATTATATAATTTATATAATTTAAAGAAATTTTCCTCATTTAAAAGGATTTTTAATATTTTTGAAAAATACTTATAATAGGAGGTATTAAAAATGATCGAAATAAAAGAAAAAAAGTTAGTTCCGATAAGATGTGATAAGGTCTTTAAAAAAATGTGGGGAGATCCTGATAATATAAATCGTTTATCAGCTTTATATCAGCTTTACTCAGTATTATTTTAAAAATTACCTATGAAAAGATAAAAGGTAATGTTGAAATTATCGAATCTGAAAAAA